>JAEWJO010000452.1 GCA_023386455.1 Pseudomonadota bacterium
CGGTATCGCGGGGCACTTTGTCTTATTGCAGCCCCCCGGCGCCGCGACCGGTCGCGACCGGCGCCTTGCACACGCCGAGCTTCGCCGGCTCGGTCTGCAGATGATCGAGGTACAGGCCCGACGTGCGCGCCGCGCCGCGCGGGTTGTGGCAGAACCCGCAGTTGATATCGAGCCACGCCCGGGCGCGCTGCTCGACCGTGCCGGTTGCAACGTCGAACGCGTCGATCGCCGCGGGCCAGTCTGCGCGCGGCGGCGCGTCGACGAGCGCACCGGCATCGACGAGCGCCTGCAGGCGATCGGGATCGACGTGGCGCACCTTCGGACCGATCGGCGTCAACACGTCGTCGTGCTCCGCGTGGCAGAGCTTGCACTGGTTCTGGTTCGGCACGACGTAGTGGTTCGTGCGCTCGCTGCCGTCGTCGTGGATCCAGCTCGTGTCGACGATGCCGCCCGCGATCGCGAGCTCGGCATCGCCGGTGGCATCGCCGTAGATGTACGACCCGCCGTGCCAGCCGGTCTCGCCGTGGACGAGGACGCGCGTCTCGATCAGCCGCGTGCCCGCGGCCGGATCGCGCCGGTCGTGGAGATAGCTGAACGTCTTCACGAGCACGCTGCCGACCGGCAGGTCGAGCGCGTCCTCGGCGGACCAGTGCGCCGGCGTGCCGTCGGGGACGCGGACGAATCGATCCTTTGTCGCGTAGTCCGAGAACAGCGGCGTGTTGAGGTCGTAGCCGATCACGCCCGCGGCCGGGCGCTGCGTCGCGATGTCGTCGAACAGCTCCCAGCTCGACAGCTTCTTGCACATCGGACCGTCGAGGTTGCAGACCTCGGCGCCACCGTCGTCGCCGCCGCACGCGGCGAGCGCGATCAGGAGGACCCAGCCGCGCGTCACGGCAGGACGACCTCGGGGAGCGGCGCGAGCGTGCAGTCGTGCGGCGCCATGTCCCGCGACGGCTTGTCGCCTTCGCCGAGCGGCCACGCGAGGTTGATGAAGTCGGCGTCGCCGTTGTCCTTGATGCAGATCTTGTCGGCGGCCGTGTACGTACGGTCGGGATCGAGCACGCCGTCCCACGCGACGTCGGGCGCGACGTACGGCGGATCCGTCTGGATCTCGCCGACCGCCGAGATCAGCAGCGCGCCGAGCTGGCCGACCGGACGATCGCTCGTCCCGCTCAGCGTGTTGTCGTGGATGAACAACGCCGTCGGGTACTGGTCGTAGTTCGGATCGGTGACCGCGATCCCCGTCGGCACGTAGCTGATGATGCCGATGTTGATCGACTGGTGATCCTTGATCGTGTTGCCGAAGATCTCGACCTGGTGCGCGGCGAGGATCGCGATGCCGGTCCCCTGCGGCACGAGGCCGACGATGTTGCCGGCGGGCGCGAAGTTGATCTCGTCGTTCTGGATGATGTCGTTGTCGTACACGCGCGTGATCGCGCCGTTCTCGACCTCGAGGCCGGGCAGGTTGAACACGAGGATGCCGCCGGTGTTGTGCGTCGCGGTGTTGCCGGTGACGTCGGCGTTCGTCGAGTTCTCGATCTCGATGCCGGCGACGTTGCCCTCCGCGCGGTTGTTGCGGACGATGATCATGTCGGACTGACCGACGTAGAAGCCGGCGTCGCTCGCGCCCTTCACGACCGAGTCCTCGATCAGCACGTTCTTGCATTGCACGGGGTAGAGGCCGTACGAGCCGTTCGTCTCGTTGGGACCGCCGGTCCACTCGACGCGCGTCTTCTGGATCGTCACGCCGGTGGTGCCGAGGACCTTGATCGCATCACCCGCGGTGTCCTCGACGGCGATGTCGTGGATCCGGAAGTTGTCTCCGGTGACGAGCAGACCCTGCGCGCCGCTCTGCTGGCCCTTGAACGAGAGGACGGTCGCGTCCATGCCCGCGCCCTTGATCGTCACGTTGTCGACGTCGAGCGAGAGGTCGGTCGTCAGGTGGAACGTGCCCTCGCCGAACGCGACCGTGCCGCCGCTCGGGACCTGGATGAGTGCGGTCTGGACATCCGTGGCGCTCGCGCCCTCCTCGAGTGCGATGCAGGTGCCTTGCACCCCCTCGCACGGATCATCACTACAGCCGGTTGCGAGCACGAGCACGAGAAGTAGGCGGCGCATGCGGGCAGTCCAACCCAGAATTGGTCAGACCGTCAATACCAATTGGTCTGTCCAGGGGAAGAACAAGCATTGCAGTGACATAGATCATGAAGCTCAAGAGCGTCCAGCTCGCTCAGCTGGTCGACGAAGCGCCCGTCGGCGACGACTGGCTGCACGAGCAGAAGTTCGACGGCTACCGCATCGTCGCCGACCGCGATGGCGACGCGGTCGAGCTGCTCAGCCGCCGCTTCAACAGCTGGACGGCGAAGTTCCCGTCGGTCGCGGATGCCGTGCGAGCACTGCGCTGCGAAGAGGTCGTGCTCGACGGCGAGGTCTGTGTCGTCATGCCCGACGGACGCACGAGCTTTCAGGCGCTGCAGAACGCGTTCGGCAAGCGTGACGCGAACATCGCCTACTACGTGTTCGATCTGCTCTCGCTCGACGGCGAGGACGTGACGAAGCTGCCGCTCGACGCGCGCAAGCAGCGGCTCGCGAAGCTCGTCGGCAAGCAGCAGGGCGTGATCCGCTACTCCGATCACGTCGTCGGTAATGGCCCGGCGTTCTTCGAGCTCGCGTGCAAGAAGGGGCTCGAGGGCATCGTCAGCAAGCGGCGCGACAAGCCGTACCTGCCGGGACGCGGCTCGTCGTGGGTGAAGACGAAGTGCTGGCTGCGCCAGGAGCTGGTGATCGCCGGCTACACCGAGCCGGAGGGCTCGCGCTCGGGCATCGGCGCGCTGCTCGTCGGCTACTACGAAGGCGACGAGCTGCGCTACGCCGGCAAGGTCGGCACCGGGTTCTCGATGAAGATGCTCGACCAGCTGATCCGCATGCTCGAACCGCTCGAGATCGCGAAGAGCCCGTTTCAGCCGGAGCCGAAGCGCGCGTGGACCGGCGCGGGCCGGCACTGGGTGAGGCCGCGCCTCGTCGCCGAGGTCTCGTTCAGCGAGTGGACCGCCGATGGCCGGCTGCGCCATCCGTCGTTTCAGGGCCTGCGCGCCGACAAGCCCGCGAGCGAGATCGTCCGCGAGCGCGCCGCGCACGTCTAGAAGAACGACAGGTACAGATCGCTCGAGTCCTGGAGGTGGATGTCCTCCATCGCGAGCATGTCGTCGAGGAAGAAGCCCATCTCGTCGTCGGCGACCATGGCGCGCAGCTGATCGAGCACGACCATGTTCGACGCGTGGTTCTTCACCTGCAGCTCGACAAACTCGAAGTCGATCTCGCTCGGTGGCGTCGCCATCAGGTTCTCGAGGCCGAGCGAGCCCTGCGCGACGATGTCGGCCTCGGTGTCGCTCGGAATGAAGCCGACGCCGAAGATGCGGACGACGTCGACGAGGTCTTCGTTCGCGGCGGCGTGATCGTCGACGTTGCGGGCCGCGAACGCGGCGATGTCGTCACCGAACACGACCTGGCGAGCGAAGTCGTTCTGCGCGATCTCGCCGTCGTTGATCGCGGCGACGATCGAGGCGGTCTTGCCGATCACGACCGAGTAGTCGGCGCCGCCGAGCTCGCCGAGCGCGGTGTCGGCGAGCACGGAGCCGCGGAGCTGGCCGTCGTTGACGGCAACGCCGACGGGATCGATGAGGACATCGTCGTCGTCGGAACAGGCGGGGACCGCGCACGCGAGCGCGGCAACGAGGAACAGGCGAGGGTCGGGCATGGGGAAACCTCCGTTTGGGGGTCGTCGCTGCACCGGCCATGCCTCGCGATCGCGTGGAACCACGCAGCCGCACACGATCCGTAACAACCTCGCGCGTCTACCTGCTCGACGGTCCCGGCACGTGGCGCGCGTTGCGCGCGACGCCGCGGATCGCAACGTGCGCCCAGCCGACGCCGCGCCGCGAT
>JAEWJO010000539.1 GCA_023386455.1 Pseudomonadota bacterium
TCCGACGACGACGGTGATGTTGTCGTCACCGCCGCGGTCGTTGGCGAGCTCGATCAGCTGCTGCGGCAAGCGGCGGTACCAGGTCATCGCGACGATCCGCTCGAGCTCGCCGTGCTCGACGTAGTTCGACATGCCGTCGCTGCAGAGCAGGAAGCAGTCGCCCGGCGACACCGGGACGCTCTTGAGATCGGCGTCGATCTCGCGCTCGAAGCCGATCGACTTCGTGATCACGTGGCGGAACTTGCTGTACTTCGCTTCTTCCTCGGTGATCGAGCCGGCCTTGAGCTGCTCGGCGATCCAGGAGTGGTCCTCGGTAACCTGGCGGAGCTGGCCGTCGCGAAACATGTAGCAGCGCGAGTCGCCGGCGTGAACGACGTGCGCCTTGCCGCCGTGGACGAGCAGCGCGGTCAGCGTCGTGCCCATGCCGCGTAGCTCGGGCTTGGCGAACGCCGCCTCGTAGATGCCGGAGCTCGCGCGCCGGACGATGCCGCGCATCAGCTCGAGCGCCGGCGAGAACACGACGGATGCGCCGCCGGGGACCAGGTTCTCCTCGGTGTTGCGCACCGGGATCGTCGGTGCGAGGTCGCCGGTCGGCTCCTCGACCGCGGGCATCTCCTCGGTCGTGCGGACGCTGATCTCGCGCTGCCGCCGCGCCGCTGCATCGAAGTCGCCGCGCGCATCGGTGAGCTCGCGTGCGAGCAGCTCGACGGCCATGCGGCTCGCCGTCGCGCCGCCCTGGTGACCGCCCATGCCGTCGGCAACGGCCATCACGCCGATGCCCGGGTCGACGAGGTAGCTGTCCTCGTTCCGCTCGCGCTTCCTGCCGGGGTCGCTCTGGCCCCACGCCCACAACCGCATCGACTAGCCGTACTCTGCGCTGCGCTCGCTGATGTTGCCGTCCTCGCAACGCAGGAGCTTGCCCTTGCCGTCGATCTTCGTCAGCAGGCTGACCGGGCGCGTCCACAGCTTCGTCGCGTTGCGGAGCGTGTCGCGCGCCTGGCTGCCATCGAGGTCGGTGCCCTCGTGGACGTGGCGGAGGAGCAGCTCGCTGCGGTTCTCGAAGTTGCCGTCCTCGACGACGATCACGGGCTGGCCGCGGTTCGTCAGCATCTTGAGGAGCTGGTCTTTCACCTTCTTGAACTCGCGGCTCATGATCTCCCAGTTGCCGCTGCGCTCCTGGAAGCCGAACGAGTAGAACTTCTGGTCGACGCAGAACTCGAGGGTGAAGAACTCGTCGATGAACGTGATGTCGTTATAGAGCTTGCGGACCTCGAACAGCTTCTTGCGCCCGAGCCCGGTGCGGCGATCCCAGTTCCGCTTCTGCTCCATCGAGTCGCACTCGTCCCACTCCTTGCCGAACTGGCCCTTGTTCCAGCGGTCCTCGATGTTGCGGAGCAGCTCGATGCCGAGCTTGTACGGGTTGAGCCGGCCGGGCGAGGTCGCGAGCACGCCGGAGTTGGCATCGGCGTAGTCGATGACCTCTGCCGCGGTGAGCGCCTTCTCCGTGAGGATCTTCGAGTGCCAGTACGAGGCCCAGCCCTCGTTCATGATCTTCGTCATCGCCTGCGGCGCGAAGTAGTACGCCTCGTCGCGCACGATCTCGAGCACGTCGCGCTGCCAGTGCTCGAGCGGTGCGTGCTCGATGAGGAACGCGACGATGTCGCGCTGCGGGTGCTCCGGGAAGCGCCGCCGCATCCGCTTGGCTTCCTCTTCCTTCTTCTTCTGCGCCTCGAGGTAGCTCGGCGGGTTGATGAAGGAGTCCATGTACCCCTTCGCGCGGAGCTTGCCGACGTTCTCCTCGGCCTCGTCCTCGTCGGCCGGCTTCGGCGGCCGGTTGCGCACGATGTACGCCGACATCGGATCGATCAGGTTCTCGAGCGAGAGGCACGTGTCGATGAAGTCCTCGACGACGTCCTGGCCCCAGCGCGCCATGTGCCGGCGCACCCGCGCGGCATGATTGGCCATGCCGTCGATCATCTTGCGGTTCGTCTTGCTGAAGAAGTAGTTGTTCTTGAAGAAGTCGACGTGGGCGCAGACGTGCGCCATGACGATCTTCTGGTCCGTCGTCGAGTTGCCCTCGAGCAGGTACGCGTACGCCGGGTTGGTGTTGATCACCATCTCGTAGATCTTCGACAGGCCCCACTCGTAGCTCTTGCTGAGCTGCTCGTAGTCCATGCCGAAGCGCCAGTGCGGGTAGCGCGTCGGGAAGCCGCCGTACGCGGCGACCTCGTTCATCGTCTTGTAGTCGAGGACCTCGTAGAGGATCGGGAAGAAGTCGAGGCCGTAGTTCTTGGCGTAGCCCTCGATCTCCTCCTGGATGTCGCGCAGGTACGCGGGGAAGCGCTTGACGGTCATTACTTGCCCTTACCGAGGAACTCCTTGATGGAGTCCATGATCGCTTCCTTGCCCTTGATCTCGCTCGTGACGACGCGATCGTCCTCGTCGAAGTGCTCGGTCAGGTCCTTGATGAACTGCCCCGAGCCGTACGGCGACTCGACCTGGCCGTAGCAGAAGAGGTTCACGAACGGCAGGATCTCCTTCTTCATCAGCTCGACGCACGTGTGCGTGTCGTCGACGGACCAGTTATCGCCGTCGGAGAAGTGGAACGGGTAGATGTTCCAGCGGTCCGCCGGATACTTCTCCTCGATCATCTTCGCGCACAGCTTGTACGCGGAGCTGATCATCGTGCCGCCGCTCTCGCGCGTCTTGAAGAAGGTGTCGCGGTCGACCTCCTTCGCCATCGCGTCGTGGATGATGTACCGGCTCTCGATGCCGTGATACTGCGACTGCAGCCACGTATCGATCCAGAAGCTCTCGATCCGGACGATCTCCTTCTGCTCGTCGCCCATCGAGCCGGACACGTCCATCATGTAGATGATGACCGCGTTGCTCTGCGGCAGCGGCTCCTTGCGCCAGCTGCGGTAGCGCTTGTCGTCGCGAATCGGGACGACGACCGGGTTCTTCGGGTCGTACGTGCCCATCGAGATCTGGCGACGCATCGCCTGGCGGAACGTGCGGCGGAAGTGGCGCAGCGACTCGGGACCCGTCGTGCGGATGCCCGAGTACTTGTCCTTCCACGCGACGATCTTCTCGGTGCCCTTGGGCTGGATGCGCGGCAGCTCCAGCTCCTCGGCCATGATCTCGGCGAGCTCCTGCAGCGACACCTCGATGTCCATCAGGTGATCGCCGGGACGGTCGCCGGCCTTCTGTCCCTGCCCCGGCTGCTCCTCGCCCTGACCGAGCGAATCGCCGGGCTCGCCCTCGCCCTGACCGACGCCACCCTGCTGCTTGTCGCCGTGCTTGAAGTGCGGGATGTCGACGCTCGGCAGCGGGATCGCGACCGTGTCCTTGCCCTTCTTCGCGATCATCTCGCCCTGCGAGATGTACTTGCGGAGGTTCTGCTTGATCTTGCCGCGGATGATCTGGCGGAACCGTCCGTGGTCGAGGTCGATCTTCTGGCTCATACGCGCTCCGTCCTCGCGGACGGACCGCGTTCGATCGCCTCGCGAAGCGCTCGGCTATCCGGAAGGCTCGCTCCGCTCATACAGCCACGTCCGCCATTTCTCCGCGCTCGTTGACGAAGCACAGCCGGCCGCCGTGTCGCTTCGTGCGCTGGACCATGTCGAGGAGCCCGATCGCACGCGACAGCACGTCCGCCGGGTCCTCGGTGTTCATCTCGACGCAGAGCTTGGCCAGGAGCTCGGCCAGCGTGTGGTTGAGCTCGATGGTCACCGGCCCTTTACCCATCGGGTCGGACATGGCTACGACTTGACGTCTCCGCGCGCGAAGATCGAGGCGACGAAGTTCAGGACGTCGGTCGCGCTCACCTCGTCGTAACCGAAGTTCTTGATGAGGCGCTGCTTGACGACGTCGATCTTCGCCTGCGTGTCGCGGTCGACGACCGACGAGACCAGCGACGTCAGCTTGATCGAGTCCTTCTGGTCCTCGAACAGCTTGGCCTCGAGCGCCTTGTGGAGCCGCTCGTTGGTCTTGTAGTCGAACGTGCGGCCCTCGATCGCGAGTGCGCCGATGTAGTTCATGATCTCGCGGCGGAAGTCGTCCTTGCGCGATTCGGCGATGTCGATCTTCTCCTCGATCGACCGCATCAGGCGCTCGTCCGGCTCCTCGTCCTGGCCGGTGTACGGGTTCTTGACCCGCTCCTTCTGCGTGTACGCCTTGATGTTATCGATGTAGTTCGCGCAGAGCTTCGCGATCATGTCCTCGTCGGCGCTGATCGCGCGCTGGACCTCGTTCTTGACGATGTCCTCGTACTCCTGCTTCACGACCGACAGCATCTCGGCGTAGCGCTTGCGCTGCTCGTCGCTGTTGATCAGCGAGTGGCTGCGCAGGCCGCTCTCGAGCTCGTTCAGGACCATGAACGGGTTGATCGCGCCATCGGCCTTGTCGCTGACGAGCGCGTTCGCGATCTTGTCCTGGATGTAGCGCGGCGAGATGCCGTCGAGGCCCTCGCGGTTCGCTTCCTTGCGCAGCTCCTTGATGTTGTCCTGGGTGAAGCCCGGCAGCGTCTTGCCGTCGTAGAGCTTCGCCTTCTGGAGCAGCGACAGCGAGTGCTTCTTCGGATCCTCGAGGCGCGTCAGCACGGCCCACAGCGCGGCGACGTACAGCGTGTGCGGGGCGACGTGCTTGCCGACCTTCGAGGTCGTGAAGTCCTTCGTGTAGATCTTCACCTCCTCGGACACCTTCGTGATGTACGGGATGTCGACCTTCACGGTGCGGTCGCGGAGCGCCTCCATGAACTCGTTGTTGAGGAGCTTCTTGTACTCGGCCTCGTTGGTGTGGCCGATGATGACCTCGTCGATGTCCGTCTGCGCGAACTTCTTCGGCTTGATCTTGCGCTCCTGGGTGGCGCCGAGCAGGTCGTAGAGGAACGCGACGTCGAGCTTCAGGATCTCGACGAACTCGAGGATGCCGCGGTTGGCGATGTTGAACTCGCCGTCGAAGTTGAACGCGCGCGGATCCGAGTCGGAACCAAACGTCGCGATCTTGCGGTAGTTGATGTCGCCGGTGAGCTCGGTCGAATCCTGATTCTTCTCGTCCTTCGGCTGGAACGTGCCGATACCGACGCGGTCCTGCTCGGACAGCACGAGGCGGCGCACCTTCACGTGCGTCATCACCTTCTCGAAGTTGCCGCCGTAGTGGCGCATCAGCTCCTTGAAGATGAGGCGGCACGCCGGATTGACGTCGCCGTCGATCTTCACGCGGTAGTCGTCGTTGCCGAGACCGAGCTTGTTGATGGTCTCCTCGCGCCACTCGCGCGGGATGAGCCGCAGCGGCTCGTCGTGCATCGGCGAGTGGAAGACCTCCGAGCCGCCCGCGAGCTCGCTGAGCGCGCCCGGCAGCGTCCAGTAATACGAGTAGAGCGCGCCCTCGACGGTCCGCGAGTACTCCTCGATGCCCTTCTTCAGCTGGCGCGCGATCGTCGACTTCGCCGAGCCGACCGGGCCGTGCAGGAGGATGATGCGGCGCTCGGTGCCGTAGCCCTGCGCGGCGCTCTTCAGCACGTTCATGAGGCGCATCAGCGCGACGTCGAGACCGAACACGGCATCGCGGCCGCCGTGGGTGTCGTCACGGAAGAACTTGTAGCGAACAAGCTTCTTCTTGTTGTCGATGTACTCCTCGACGCCGTGGGACAGCACCATGTCGTACAGGCGCTGGTAGGCGTTGCGAGTCACCTGCGGGTTGCGCCGCACGAGCCCGAGGTAGTCCTCGAAGGACCCCTCCCAGGACAGCTCTTTGTACGTAGCGTAGTTCTGAAGCTCGGCGATCTGTCCGACCAGCGTCATGGGATCGACCGTAGCACATCGGCCAACCACGGCTGCACCGCCCACGTCCAGATCCCGAGCACGGAACGCACCCCCGATCCTCGACCCGCTCACCGTCGAGAAACGCGCCGTGGGCGGGGGCTCGCACCGTGCTGCTTCTAGCTCGTTCCTCACCCCCCTCGCCCGGCGCTGGCGCGATGGAGAATCTTTGCCGTCGATCCGTTCCCGGAGCGTCGTGTAGGGTCCGCGCCCATGGGATTCTTTGGACGGTTGTTTGGTGGTGGCGGACGCAAGCCTCCCGAGTGGGCGCGCGGTGCGTTCGGTGATGACATCGCGGCGTTCGACGCGTTCTCGGCGGTCGTTGCCGAGGTGCTCGAGGCGCGCGAGTTCTACATCAGCGACGGCGACCTGCGCACCGGCAGCACGATGATCGGCGAGGGTCGCGGCGCGCGCGAGTGGTTTCTCGAGGAGCCGGCCTACGACTGCTCGCGGGTCCCGCGCGATCAGTGGCGCGCGATCGTCGAGCGCAGCTACGGACTCCCGGTCGCCGGCGGCGACGCCGAGCTCGGGGCGGGCGAGCCCGACGCCGGCCCACCGCCTTCGTGGGCGAATGCGAGCGGACCGAGGAAGCCGTGGATCATCGGCTGCCAGGCAACCGGCGTCGTGCTGTTCGAGGCCGGCGAGAAGGAGCTCGTGATCGTCGTGCTGCCGGTCGCCGACCGTGCGGTGTTCGGCGAGATCGACAAGCTGTCGCTGCTCGCGAAGGCGATGCGCGTGCGACGCGTGATCGTCTGCAATGCCGGCGACGACGGTCACCTCGCCGGCACGGCGATCGCGCGCGCCTGCAACCTCGCGCACGCCTACGCGATCGATCCGGAGCGTCCGATCGACCGCGGCGGTGCGGCCGGCAGCGCGAAGGCCGTCGAGGTTCGTGCGCTCGACTCGCTGAAGGAAGGCTCGCTGTACGTCGAGCGTCGCGGCAACGCGGTGCACGGCACGTGGCGCGACGGCGCGACGTTCATGTGCGGTCACCCGATGTCGTTCGTCGACCTCGCGGCGACGAAGCCCGATCACGCCGTCGGCAAGCTCGTGCTCGACGGCTTCGACGGCCCGGATGTCGTCGACGTCTTCCTGAAGTTGAAGCAGGTCATCATCCCCGCGAACGTTCCGGGCTTCGACGCGACGCGACTCGCGAAGGTGATCGCGCAGATGGGTATCAACGCCACCGTCGTCAACGGCGACGTGCCGGGCGGGAACACGCACGCGGCGAGCGCGTTCGGCGCGGCCGAGTCTGCTGCGCCGGCAGGCACGGACGCGAGCCCCGACGGCTCGCCGGCCGACACGGCGACGAGCCCAGCGCAACCGACCGAGTCGCGCCGGCTGCGCGTGCTCGCGCACATGACGATGAACGAGCTCGATGCCGCCGACGCCCTCGCGATCGAGGCGATCGCCGCCGGCGACGAGATCGTCGACATGCACCACCAGCGCGCGATGATCGCGCTGATGCGAGGTGACGAGACGAGTGCCGATGCCCACCTCGCGCAGATCGACACGCCGCAGTCGCTGACGAGCCGCGCGATCATCGCCGCCCGTCGCGGCGACGACGCCGGCAAGACCCACGCGCTGCACGCGCTCGAGCGCCTGCCCGGCGACGCGATCGCGATCCGCGCCGCGATCATGGTCCACGCACTGCTCGGCGACCGCGCGAAGGCGCGCGCGATCCTCGCGGAGCACGGCGCCCACCTCGACGCCGAGGTCCGCGTCGCGATCGACAACACGATCGACGACCCGCCGCGCCAGTTCGGCCACAACTTCCCCGAGCACGCGCAGCTCGTGTTCCAGGCGGTCAAGCCGATGCTCGATGCGGGCGACTACGCGAGAGCCGAGCCGCTCCTGCGCCGCGCGGTCCAGTGGGATCCGGAGAACCTCGAGATCGTCGGCGACCTCGGGTTCACGCTGTCGAAGCTCCAGCGCGATGCCGACGCGATCGCCGTCTACGATGCCGCGATCGCGCGCGGCGGGAGCCGCGTCCTCCTGCGGTTCAATCGCGGCAACTGCCAGCTCCGCCGCCGGCAGTTCGACCAGGCCGCGCAGGACTTCCGCGCGTGCGTCGAGATCAAGGCCGACTGGCACGAGGCGCGCATCAACCTCGTGTCCGCGCTGTTCGCGAGCGGCGACAAGACCGCCGCACGCACCGAGATCGACAAGCTCGAGAAGCTCGGTGGTCCCCCACAGCTCGTGAGCTCGCTCGAGAAGATGCTCGCCGGTACGCTCTAACCCCAGAATCCAGCTGGGTTGAACCGTAGGCGTAGGCGTAAGCGGCTACTCGAACATCCTGGTCAACATCGAGACGATTCTGACGAGGAGAGCGTCGCGATCCGAGGCCTCGGTCGAAGAGACTCCGACCGCAACCATCGCGGTCGAGCACCGCCGCGCACTCGGAGCGCCGCCCCGCGCTGTCACCAGGAACTTCCCTGATCGCGGTCAAACCGGCCGGTTCGCTCGGCGATGTTCAGGTTGATCGAGAGGGCCGCGCGGCGCAGCTGACTCGCCATCTCGCCGTCGAGCAAGTCGGCAAGAAGACCACCAAAGCCGCTTACGCTTGCGCCTACGCTTACGAGGTCAACCCAGGCGATGCCTGGGGCCAGATCGCGTGCACGAACCGAGTCGGACCAGATTTGTTCGGATGGCAGCGTCACGTTTCGGCGCGCCGATGACACGTGGAGGCATGCGCGTTCTCGCACTTGCCCTCGTCGCGTCTGGCCTCCTCGGCGGCG
>JAEWJO010000640.1 GCA_023386455.1 Pseudomonadota bacterium
AACAGGGGCTGGCCGAGCTCGTCCTCGAGCGCCTGGATCTGGCGGCTCAGCGGCGGCTGCGAGATGCGGAGTCGCTCGGCCGCGCGGGTGACGTGCTGCTCCTCCGCCACGGCGACGAAGTAATGCAACTGCTGCAGGCTCATCTGCGGAGAGCATGCCGCAGATCGTGGTGGGCATCGAGTCCGAAAAGGTATTGGACGGCAGCGTCGGTGGAACGCACGGTGCACGCATGGCCATCACGATCCTGTCGCCAGTCGAGTGCGACCGCATGCGGCGCGCCGGTCGTGCGGCCGCTGCGACCCTGGCGTACGTCGGTGCGCGGCTCGTCCCCGGGATGACGACCGCGGAGATCGATCGGCTCGTCCGCGCGCATACGGAGGCGCAAGGTGGCCGGCCATCGCAGCTCGGCTATCACGGGTTTCCAGCGGCGGTCTGCGTCAGCCGCAACGACGTCGTGTGCCACGGCGTACCGAGCGCGCAGGTTCGACTCGAGGACGGCGACATCGTCAACATCGATGTCACGACCGAGCTCGACGGCTACCACGGCGATACGTCCGCGACGTTCGTGGTCGGCAATGCGACGGCGGAGGCGCGTGCACTCGTCGAGCTCGCCCGCGGTGCGCGCGATGCGGGGATCGCGGCGGCGGTGCCCGGCGCGCGACTCGGCGATGTCGGCGCGGCGATCGTGCGCCACGTCGGTGGGGCCGGCAGCATCGTCGAGGCGTATGGCGGCCACGGCATCGGCCGCGCGATGCACATGGACCCGCATGTCTCGCACGTCGGACGTCCGCAGTCCGGACATCGCCTGCGCGAGGGGATGGCATTCACCGTCGAGCCGATGGTCAACGCGGGCACGTCCGCCGGGCGGGCCGCGGGGGGCCGGGGGGCCGTGGGCGCGGGCGGGCGGGGCCCCCGGCCCGACGGCGCGCTGTCCGCGCAGTTCGAGCACACGATCTTGATCGGCCGGCACGGCCCGGAGATCACGACGCTGCTCGCGTAGTCAGCGGATGTCGTCGACGCGGGTGCCGAGTCGCTCGGCGTAGAGGCCGAGGGTGCGGTGCCACGCGGGCCGGGCGAAGCAGCGGGCGTAGTAGGCCTTGATCGCCGGGAACGGGTCCATCAGGTCTGTCTTGCGGACGCCGCGGAGGACGGAGGCCATCATGATGTCGGCGACCGTGAACTCGTCGCAGGCGATCCACTGGCGACCCCGGAGGCGACGCTCGAGGTCGGTGAGCCAGCGGCCGGCGAGGTTGCGGACCTCTCCCTCGAGCTTCTTGTTGCTCGGGTCGAAGATCGCGACCACGTCGAGGCACATGAACGTCGGATCGACGGTACTGACGGCGGCGATGCACCACTGGGTGACGCGGGTGCGGCCCTGGACATCGCCGGGGATCAGCTTGCCGGCCTTCTCGGCGATGTAGAGAACCACGGCCGCTGACTCGGCGACCGCGAACCCGTCGTCGTCGATGACCGGCACCTGGCGGAAGGGGCTCAGGCGGCCGTACGCATCGCCCTGGTGCTCGCCGGCGGTATGGTCGACCGCGTGGACGCGATACGGCAGGCCGCTCTCCTCGAGCGCCCACTGCGCGCGGAGGTCCTTCGTCTCGCCGACGCCCTCGGGAAAGGTGGTGCCAAAGCCATAGAGAGTGATCATGTCGTCCTTTTCATCGTGCGACCGCCGGGGTCGCTACATGAGAGCGACGAACGAGCAGGGCGCAGATCGACAGGCGCGCGAGAAGAAAGATCGCCCGTGTGTTTGCGAGCTTGGAGGTGTGGCGAGAATCTCTCCACCTTCATCGACGTGGCGCGTATCGTCCGCACGTGCGCATCGCGGTCCTTGCACCCTGGTTTGCCGTGTGTCTCCTTGGCTGTGGCGACGACGGGTCGTCGAACGCGCCGCCCGACGCAGGGAGCATTGTGGTGTCGGGCTGCGACGATCCTGCGCTGTGGTCCTCGCCCGCGCTGGCGGAGGCCGATCTCGTCGCCCGCATCGGCGGCGACGCGTGCGCCCCGGCGCAGCTGCCTCTCCACCGCGTGGGGCTCGCGTTTGACTCTCCGGGGAATGGTGATGTGGAGCAGGGTAGGGCGATCGCCGGTGTGTGCTGGCGCGTGACCGAGGCGAGCGCGGGCTCCGGCTGGGCGGCAGGACAGGAGTTCTCCACCACGGGCATCCCGTCGATGCACGTCATGGGGTTCGCGCGCCCGGTGACGATCGAGGGTCGCGTGCTTCTCGAGGACGGGCGGATCGCGTACGCGATCAGGCCATCGACGATCGAGCTCGCCGCCCCGGCGGTCCGGGAACCGGCTGCGTCGACCGCGATCGCGGTCATGGCGAGCGATGCCTGGGCCGAGCGCGACGCCGTGCACCTGTGGGGCGAGCGCATCCCGACCGACGAGGTACTCGATGCCGGATCGATCCGCGTGATCTCGGGCAGCGGAAGCAGGACCGACCCGATCACGCTGCATCGCGTCGGGGCGAACGTCGTCCTCCGGACCTGGTCACGGACGAACGGACAGATCGTGTACTCCGACCTCGTGATCGGCCAAGGTACGCGTGCGCGGATGACGAAGTGGGGGCACGGCGTCGTCGTCGACAACGAGCTCGCCATCGTCGGGCTCGACAGCAGCAACGACAACGCGATCGTTCGTCGCCGGATCACGCTCGACGCCGAACCGTCCGAGATCGTCGAGGATGGTGGCTCGGTCTACGTCCATGTGCCCGGCATGATCGTCCGCTACGACGTCTATCGGGACGGGGCGCTGACGCTGATGGTCGGCGACGGTGGTGTGCTGCTGCCGCCGTTTCTGGGCTTCTATCCGTCGTTCTTCGACGGGACGTCGTTTCATCAGGTCGTGATCTCGTCGACGGGGATGCTCGAGCTCTACCCGACGGGCTTCACGCCGCGCGCCGAGGATCTCGCGCTGATCGGAACGCCGATCGGTGAGCTCGACGGGATCCTGTTCGGCGAGCACGGCTTGCTCGCGACGGATGGCCGGGCACTCGGCCAACCGCTTCCAGCCGGCCCACGTGTCGCGACGTACGCCGAGCTGTTCGGCGACGGACAGCTTGGCCCGGTGTCGGTCGACAATGCGGCGTACGTGATCACGCACGCCGACGGCAGTGCCGAGCTCTACCAGGCGCCGTACCAGGGCTACTGCGAGCCGATCTGACTCGCGGGTGACAGCGGGACGTTGACCGAGATTCCCTCGCGGCCGGTGACCCAGTCGCGGATGTACTGGTTGAGCTCGCCGTAGAACGAGGCCGAAACGAGCTCGGCGACCGCGAAGAATTCGCGGAGGAGGGGCGCGACGTGGTTGTTGTGCGCCTCCGCCGCGTCGGCGTCGACGTACTCCTCGAGGATCGAGTAGTGGCCGGGCTTCTGTGTCGTGAACCACTGGTAGCGCAACGTCCCCGGCTCGGTCGCGGCCTCCGCGGCCAGTGCCCGCGCCACGCGCAGGAGCTCGGCCTCGCCGTCGGGTCGTGCTTTGAACTCGAGCTGCACAAGGAGACTCATGCCGGTGTCGTACGCCGCCATTCGAGGCGTGGCAACGCGGACCCGGCGGCGAATTCAGCGTGTCGCGAGCTCGCCTCGAACGAGCCACACGCGGCTCCCTTTGCCGGGGGCGAGCGCGCTGTTGACGACGGCGATCCGACCATCTCGGATGACGAGCTTTCGCATCAGCTTGCCCTGCTGGCTCCCGTTCCAGCCGCCGGCAGGGTCGGTGCTGTGCTCGATCGGCGCCGGCGCCGCGAACGTCGCCCCACCGTCGAGCGAGTACGTGATCGCGAGGCCACGCGGTCGCTCGCCCGGTTTCGCGTACACCTCCCAGGACACGACCACCGCGCTGCGATCGAGCGCGAGCATCGGGAACGCGGCGCTCTCGGTGCCCGTTGCCCGCGACAGCTCGCGCGACGTATCGAACGTGCGCCCGCCGTCGCTCGAGCGCGCGTAGGTCACGTGGAATCGCCCGAACGGACCACCGTCGCTCTCGGCATAGGCCAGGTGGACGGTGCCGCGATCGTCGATGGCGACCTTCGGAGCATCGGAGTAGTGCGGCGTGCGGCGGACGATCACGGGCGTGCCGAACTTGTCGGCACCGGGCTTCATCGTCGCGAGGCGGATGTCGGCGGCCTCGTCCTTGCCGACGGTCCACGCGAGATATGCCGTGCCGTCGGGCGCGAACGCGAGCGCCGGGGCGCGTGCCGGCTTGCCGGGTTCGTTGGCGACGAGGACCGGGTCGCTGAACGTCGCGCCCTGGTCGCGCGAGAGGCTGATCCACAGCGGGCCATCGAACTCGGACCACGCGGCGAGGAGCGTACCGTCGCGAGCGAGCGCGAGATCGAGGCTGCCGTTGTCCCACGTGCTGTCGTTGATCTGCCCCTTGCCATCGCCGTTCTTCGAGCGCGACAGGTTGATCCACGGCGTGAACGTCTTGCCGCGATCGCGCGACCGCGCGAAGTGCGTCTCGCCGCCGTGGCTGCCGCCCGAGGAAACGATCTCCTGCCCCAGCACGTACACGTCATCGCCCCGGATCGCGACGCGCGGCATCCACGAGAAGATGCGCGGCGAGCGCGATACGTTGACCGGGCTCGCGAGCCGGGCCTTGCCGTCGAGCGCGTACTCCTGGAACAGCACGTCCGACAGTGCCTGGTCGACCCACGCGACGGCGGCGGTCCCGTCGGCATCGAGTGCGACGGCCGGATCGTCGACGTAGTCGAAGTCGGATTCGTTCTGCTGCCACTCGCCTTTCTGCCCGCCGCCCGCCGCGATCTCGAGCGGGGCCTGCCATCGGATCGCCATCGGCTCGACCTGCCGAGCGAGACCGTTGCTCGAGCAGCCCACGGAAACCAGCGCCACGATCGTCAACGCCCTCATCGAGGATCGGTACCGCCGAGTGACGGTGCGGGCAAACGTGCGCCGTCGCCGCGCGTCGACCCACGTGAGCGGGAGTACGGCAGCGGTCAGCCCGGAACGTTGGGGGCGTTCTTCGTCACGACACGATCTCGACGTAGCCCTCGGTGCCATGCACGCGGATCCGCTGGCCATCGCGGATCCGCTGGGTCGCGCGCGCGACGCCGACGACGGCCGGTACGCCGTACTCGCGTGCGATCACCGCGCCGTGCGTCATGAGGCCGCCGACCTCGGTGACGAGGCCCTTGATCGCGACGAACAGCGGCGTCCAGCTCGGATCGGTGTACGCGGTGACGAGGATGTCGCCCTCCTCGAGACGGGCCTCGGCCATGTCGAGGATCACGCGCGCGCGGCCCTCGATCGTGCCGCCGGAGACCGCGAGGCCGACGAGCGCGCCGGGCGGGAGGTCATCGCGCCGGTACGTGCCCGAGAGTGCCTCGCCGTCGGACGTGAGGACGCGCGGTGGCGTCAGCGCCTGATACGACCTGAACGCCTCCTTGCGCTGGCGGACGAGCTCGTGATCGACGTGGTTCGTGCGCGCGACCTCGTGGAGCTCCTGGAACCGCAGGTAGAAGCTGTCTTCCTGGTCGCGAAG
Organism: Pseudomonadota bacterium; assembly: GCA_023386455.1. GTDB lineage: Bacteria > Myxococcota_A > Polyangia > Haliangiales > Haliangiaceae > JABFXX01. The sequence goes on from JAEWJO010000640.1 coordinate 5,509, forward strand.
CACGTGTGCCTGCACGAGGCGCTCGGCTTCTTGCAGCAGGGCCTGCTTGTAGATGTACTCGCGGCAGATCTTCCCGAACTTCGGATACTCGCGGTAGCCGATGAACGTCCGGACGCGGTCGATCATGCGCTTGGTCTCGTCGGCCTTCTGCTCGCCGTCGGGCAGGGCACGCAGGCGCTGCAGGATCTCGTGCTCCTGGTTCGCGGCGTTCTGCCGGCCTTGCTCGAACCGCCGCGCGCCGGCGCCCGGCTCGAAGTTGTCGATGTTGCCGAGCAGGATCGGGAGGAGCGTCGTCGGACGCTCGCTCCAGCGCGGCCTCGTGATGTCGATCTCGCCGGGGCAGCGCATCCCGTACGCGTCGAGGTAGCCACGGATCGCCTCACGCGCCTCGCGGCCGCCCGGCAGGGTGTCGAGCCTGTCGAGGAAGTCGTCATCCTCGACAGTGCGCAGGAACTCCACCACCTGGCGGTGCGGCCGGATCACGTCGGCGACGTCGAGCAGCGCGAGCCCCATCTCGGAGGTGACGTTGTGCGGAACGGACTGCGCGAGCGCGTCGGCCGCATTCTTCTCGCCGAGCCATTCCTCCAGCTTGTCGTTGAGCCACCAGGTGGCCTCGATCGCGGTCATGAAGACCTGGTGGCCGCGCGGATCGAACAGCAGGCGCCGTAGCTCCTGGACATCCGTCAGGATGAAGTCGAACAGCGCCGGTCCGGAGAGCGATCGGATCTCGCGCTGCAGCTTCGCGATCGACGCCTGCGTCCGCGCGATCAGCTCGGTGACGATCGCGGGATCCGTCTCGAGCGGGGCAGGTGGCCCACCGGCTGGCGGCCCGGCGGGCGTCGGGTCGGGCCGCGACACGATGAAGTCGCCGCGCGCGACGACGGTCTGCAGTGCGTCCTTGACGAGCGGATCGGACTTGCCGGCGAGGTTGAAGAGGCCCGCTCGGCCCGCGGGCGTGGCAAGCGCCTGCGTGACGTCCACGAACAGCCGCCCGCCGGCCTCGGCCATCGGGCGCGGCGTCGTCAGCTGCCACATGGAGAGTCCCAGTGGCCGCATCGCGTCGGTCATCATCTGCTGGTGACCGACGGAGAGGTAGACGTGGTTCTCTCGATCGTCGGTCGCGGGGATCGGGAACAGCGTCGTGATCGGGCGGCTCTGGACGAACTGGAAGTCGTCGTCGACCAGGCACCACTCGATGTCCTGCGGCCCGCCGAAGTGCGCTTCGATCCGGCGGCCGAGCTCGGCGAGTCGTACGACCTGCGCGTCGCTCAGCGCGGGCTCCTGCTGGCGCCGCGGCTCGATCACGTGCTGCTCCGTTCCACCGGCCGGCGACGGATCGATCGCGAGCTGCTTCGTGCCGATCGTCCTGGTGAGGATCTGGCGGTCGCGCACGGTGAAGACGTCCGCGTTCACGAGGCCGGACACGAGCGCCTCGCCGAGTCCGAAGCTCGCCTCGATCGAGATGACCTTGCGGTTGGACGTGACGGGGTCGGCCGTGAACAGGATGCCGGCGGCCTCCGGGAACACCATCTGCTGTACGACGACCGCCATGTGGACCTTGCGGTGGTCGAATCCGTTGCGCACGCGATAGATCACCGCGCGCTCGGTGAACAGCGAGGCCCAGCATCGGGTCACGTGCTGGAGGATCGCCGCCGTGCCGACGACGTTCAGGTACGTGTCCTGCTGCCCGGCGAACGACGCGGTCGGCAGGTCCTCGGCCGTCGCGCTCGAGCGGACCGCATGGGCCGAGCCGCCGAGGCGCGCGAGCGCGTCGCGGATGGCCGCGGCGACGTCGTCCGGCATCGCGGTCGTCTCGAGCGTCCGCCGGATCTCGGCGGCGAGCGCGGCGAGCGCGTCCCGATCTGCAGGCGTCACCCGCGACAGGCGCGCGAGCTGATCGTCGAGCGACGGCGCCCCCGCGATCATCCGGCGAAACGCGTGGGTCGTGACGCAGAAGCCAGCCGGCACGCGGATGCCGTCGATCCTCGACAGCTCGCCGAGGTGTGCGCCCTTGCCGCCGACGGCCGCCGCGTGCGACCGATCGATCTCGTGGAGGTTCAACACGTGCGAGTGCGTCGTCATGGTTGACGACCCTGCGCCAGGACCGGGGGCTTGCCGCAAGTCCCCCTCTCTGGCATAAGACTGAGGTGGAGAGAGGCGCGTGCCGTGCCCCCCACGAAGGGCAGTCGCCTGCTGCGGCGATTCCCGACGACCACCAGGTCATTGTCCGAGATCCGGACGTCGAGCGCGCTTCTCATGCTCGATCGGTGTACCGCGCTTTCGGAGCCTACGTAGTTCTCCGCATCGCTTGGAGGTCCTAACGATCGCGGTCGACGATCAAAGTTGCTCGACCTCGCGAGGCGTGCGAGCACTCCGGCATGGCACAGCGCAAGACGCCCACCACGAGCAAAGTCACGCGGAGCTCCACGGCCGCACCGAAGCGAGTGCAGCGCGCGGAGTCGGCTGAGATCACGAGCGACGACATCGCTCGCCTGGCCTACGAGAAGTTCGTCGCGCGTGGCTGCGAGCACGGCCACGACGTCGCCGACTGGCTCGCGGCGGAAGCCGAGATCCGCACGTCCGCTCGCTAGCGAGCCGACCGCGGGCGCTTGGCCTTTGCCTGATTCAAGGCGACCGCGTCGCGGATCAGCGCCTTCAGCGCCTTGTCGTTGACCTTCTCGCCCTGCCGGAAGTCGATCGCCCGGCGCGTGTTGCCCTCGAGGCTCGAGTTGAAGAGCTTCGCGGGATCCTTCAGCGCGGCGCCCTTGGCGAACGTCATCTTCACGACCTCCTTGTAGGTCTCGCCGGTGCAGATGATGCCGTCGTGCGACCACACCGGGACGCCGCGCCACTTCCACTCCTCGACGACCTCGGGGTCGGCCTGCTTGATCAGGCCGCGTAGCTTGCCGAGCAGCGTGCCGCGCCAGTCGCCGAGCTCGGCGATGCGCGCATCGATCTGCCGCGATGGTGATTGGTTCGACTGTGACGCGGTCTTCTTCTTCATACGTCCTCTAGTGGTGCAGCTGCGTGATCTGGATCAGGTTGCCGCACGTGTCCTTCAGCTGCGCGATCGTCGCGTAGGTGACGTCCGTCGGCGGCATGGTGAACTCGCCACCCTTGGCCTTGATCCGCTCGTAGTCGGCCTTGACGTCGTTCGTGAAGAACATCGCCGCGGGCTGGCTCTGCTCGAGCATCGCCTGCTGGTAGGCCTTCGCCGCCGGGTTGTCGTTCAGCGCGAGCTGCAGCTCGGTGCCATCCGCCGCGCCGGCCGCGGTGACGGTCAGCCAGCGGAACGGCCCGTTCGCGACGTCGTCCTTCTTCACGAAGCCGAGGACGTCCGTGTAGAAGTGCAGGGCCTTGTCCTGATCGTCGACGTACAGGCTCGTGTGCTTGATCTGCATCCCGGTCGCGGGCGCGGTGCTGGTCGGCGTCGTGGTCGTGGCCGCGGGGCTCGACTTGGCGCACGCACCCGCGGCGAGACAGAGTGCGAGGGCGATCGTCTTCATCGTGGTCCTCATGGTGCTCACCACTTCATCAGCTGGGTGATCTGGAGGAGGTTGCCGCAGCCGTCGTTCAGCTTGGCTGATCTTCGAGCCGGTGACGTCGGTCGGCGGCATCGCGAACTCGCCACCGCGCGACGTGATGCGCTCGTGATCGGCCGCGAGGTCGGCGGTGAAGAGCATCAGCGCGGGCTGGCCCTGCTGGAACATCGCCTGCTGGAACGCCTTGGCGGCGGGATTGTCATTCAGCGCGAGCTGCAGCTGCGTGCCATCCGGGTCCTCGGCCGAGGCGACGGTGAGCCAGCGGAACGGGCCCTGGCTGAAGTCGGCCTTCTTCACGAAGCCGAGCACCTCGGTATAGAAGCGGAGGGCCTTCTCCTGGTCGTCGACGTACACGGTAGTCAGTGAAATCTTCATAGCTTTTCTCCTGTATCTCGATTCGTGGGCGCTGCCCGTTTACCTGTGTGACGGAGCGCGATGAGCGGATGTGACGGCTCAGGTCAGCTGTTCGATCACGAGCTCGGCGAGCGCGTCGGGCTCGGTGATGATCTCGGCGTCCTTGATGGTGTCGCCGTCGAACGTGAAGATCAGGACGCGATTGACCTTGCCGCCGGGCATGAATGCGAGGCCGACCCAGCCGTCGACCAGGACCGGGCGCATGTGCTCGGCCGCGCGGCTGAACTGGATGGCGCCGCGGGCCCACTCGTCGTTGCCGCCGAGGACCTCGACGAGCGCCTGGACGTCGCCGGCGCGCATCGCGGCGATGAACGCATCGACGACGCGGCGCTGACCCTGGACGTTGACCTCCGGTGCGGACGCACCCTGAACACGCCGGCGCGCACGGCTCGCGAGCTGGCGCGCGGCAGCGGACGAGCGGCCGACGAGCGGCGCGATCTCGTCGAACGGCATCGCGAACAGATCGTGGAGCACGAACGCGAGCCGCTCCGCCGGGTCGAGCTTGTCGAGGACGATCAGCAGCGCGACGCCGACCGAGTCGGCGAGCTCGCGATCGACGGCCGCGCGCGGCGTCTCCGTCGGCTCGGGCGCGACCTCGAGCGAGTCCTCGCGGCGCGACTTGCGCGTCCGCAGCATGTCGAGGCAGACGCGCGCGACGACCGTCGTCAGCCAGCCGCGCAGGTTCTCGACCGCGCTCGTGTCGGCGCGCGAGAGCTTGATCCAGGCTTCCTGCACGGCGTCCTCCGCCTCGGTCGTCGAACCGAGCATGCGGTACGCGACCCCGCGAAGATGGGTACGGTGCTCCTCGAAGGCGCTGGCGAGCTCGCTCATGGTTTCGCCCCGAGGGTACGGTGCGCCGGCCTGGTTGCCCACGGCACGGGCATCATGATTCTGCTGACTTGGGTCGTCACGAGCGGTCCTTTCGCATGCCTCGATCAGGTGACGGAGCAAGCGGGCCGGATGTGACGGAGCTAGCGGCGGCGAAGGCAGAGCCGGGCGAGCGCGGGAGCGAGGTCGGGCTCGTCATCGCGGGCGAGCACGACCAGGTTGCGGTCGTCGTGTGCCTCGCGCCGGACGATCTCGGCGAGCCGGATCGCGGCCGTACGAGCGCGCTCGTCGCCGGGCATCTCGTCGAGCACCGCGAGCAGGGCGCGCACCTCGTCGAACACCTCGGGCGCGATCGTCCTCGGCGTCAGCGCCGGCGTGCAGCCGCGCGAGCGACCGGT
>JAEWJO010000647.1 GCA_023386455.1 Pseudomonadota bacterium
CCACCCCCGGGCGCCGCGGCGGAGCCCGCCGCCGCCGAGGTCGCGCAGCCCGCGGCGCGGCCGCCGGGCGCGCCGTCGGAGAACAGCGGCACGGCGAGCGCGTTCGGCGAGCAGCCGCAGCCGCCGACGAAGGTTGAGGGCACCGAAACACCTGCACCTGCACCTGCACCTGGCGGGACGGAACCCACCGCCGCCGCCGCGACCGAGCCCGTCGCCGCGGTCGCGACGCCCGACGCGCCGACGCGCGAGGTGAAGACCGCGAAGGGCGTCGTCACGCTCGTCGACGTTCGCATCGACAGCAAGCCCGCCGGCGCGACCGTGATGCTCGTCGACGACGGCAAGAGCTCGTTCCTCGGCACGACGCCGGTCGCGACCTCGCTCGACGCGAGCCGCGCCTACGACGTCGTGCTCACGCTCGACGGACGCAAGACCGAGACCGCACACCTCGATCCGGGCAAGGAGTCGAAGCTCGCGATCAAGCTGCACCGCGCGTCGTCGACCCGGTCGAAGAAGTCGACGTCGAAGCTCGCCGAGCCGTCGTTCGATCTGGGCTCGGTCGTCGAGAAGCCCGCGAAGGAGACGAAGGTCGCGAAGACCGATGACGTGATCGAGAAGGCCGAGAAGGCGGTCGCGAAGACCGACGCGAAGACCGGCGAGGGCACGCTGATGGTGTCGAGCAAGCCGCCCTGCGAGATCTACATCGACGGCAAGGCGACGGGCCTCACGACGCCACAGCGCTCGATCGCGCTGCCCGCGGGCGCGCACAAGGTGACGCTCGTCAACGCGGCCGAGAAGATCACGAAGACCGTGCCGGTCACGATCACCGCGGACCAGTCGACGAAGCTGATCCAGGACCTGATGAAGAAGTAGTCCGGTCGCGTGCCGCTACAGGTGGCACATGTTCGCCGCGGCCGGCTTGCAGATCTTCATCGCGTTGCACTCGGCCGGCGCGCCGGTCGAGTCGTTCGGGCACGGGTTGCTCGTCGGGTCGCACGGCTGCGAGCAGACCTGAAAGCCACTGGCCTCGAAGTTCTTGCACACGCCCGACGTGCAGTCGTGCTCCTCGACGCAGAGGTCGTAGAGCGCCTTCGTGCACGCGGGACCCGCGGGATTCGCGTCGATGTCGGCGGGTGCGTCGCCCTTGCAGGCGCCAACACCCGCTAGCAACGCGGCGAGTACGACCACGAACCGCATGCTTCCATCGTACACGCGGTGGTGTGTCATTGCTCTGTAATTGCCTGGCAGCCGCTGGCCTGCCTTACGATCGACACATGAGAGCTGCACTCGTATTCGTGCTCGTCGTTACGGCTTGTGGTGGCGACGATGGCACGAGCAACAACACGACGATCGATGCAGCAGGCTCGGCCGCGGCGTGCACGGGCGCGGTCTACGACGTCTGCACCGGCGACGCCGACTGCATGTCGCAGAACTGCCATTTCTACATGCAGTCGAGCTTCAGTGTGTGCACGCAGGCGTGCAGCGCGGCGAACCCGTGCCCGAACGACGCGAGCGGCAGTCCCGGCCAGTGCAACAACATGGGCATCTGCAAGCCCGCCGTCGCGAACAACTGCACGCGTTGATTGCAGAGCCTCGCGCACCGGCGGTACGGTCCGGCCAAGGAGGCTGCGCGTGGCACATATCGAGGTCTTCAAGAGCTGGGCCGAGACGATTCGCCAGGACATCGACGCGTTCAAGTCGTTGCTCGAGTCGGCGACGGCGGACGAGAAGGCGCGCAAGCTCGCGGGCGGCGCGCTGGGCTACCTCGTCAGCAAGATGGACCTGATCCCCGACTGGAACGAGGGCATCGGCGTCATCGACGACGTGATGGTGCTCCGCGTGTGCGCGCAGCTCTCGCAGGATCACGAGCGCGGCTCGCTGACGACGGCCGCCGAGGCGAGCCTCGAGCGCATGGCGAACCAGGCCGAGAAGATCACCGCGTTTCTCGGCGGACCGATCTACGACAAGCTGAAGGCCTACTGCGCCAAGCTCGGCGAGCAGAAGGTTCGCGGCGCGACGCCCGCGGAGCTGATGGCGGACGACGCCAAGCGCAAGTCGCTCTACGTCGCGCTCGACGAGGAGCTCGAGAAGACCGTGCCGATCGTCGTCAACGATCCGGCCGACGCCGAGCTGCGCCTCAAGGCGTACCTGACGCACAAGCTCCAGTGATGCGCGCCGCGATCGCAGCTCTGCTCGTCGCCGCCGCCGCGGCGCCCGCGCACGCCGACGACACGTTCGAGGCGAAGGCGCAGGGCGCCCAGCGCATCAAGCAGCTCGAGGATCTCGTGTGGCCGCTGACCGCGTCGTGCGACGACGGCGACGACACGCAGCAGCGCCAGTGCAAGAAGGTCCGCGACGCGCGTGCGGCCGAGCTCGCATCGGCGACGCTGCTCGTCGATGCCGACAAGGACTCGTTCACGGTCGGCACGTGGAACGCGGCGACGAAGTCCGCACCGATCTCGCTGTCCGCGTGCATCCGCTGCTCCGGCCTCGAGCTCGACGGCACGACCTGGGTGGTCGTCGGCACCACGTCGCCGAAGTTCGAAGGCGGCAAGGTCACCGCGAAGCTGCACGACAACGGCCGGCAGTTCCTCGACGATGTGACCGCGAAGAACTTCGCCGCGATGGCGAAGACCGCGCGCATCCAGCTGCTCGCGAAGGTGCCGGCAAAGGCGAAGCTCGTCGTCGATGGCAAGCGCGTGCTCGCGCTCGACGTGATCGGCTATCGCGTCTACATGCCGTGCGACGGCTCGATCGTGCTCGCGAAGCCGAGCTCGGGCCCGGCCGAGGGCGACAAGAAGCAGTGCCAGCAGACCCGAGGGCAACAGATCGATCACCGGTCCGAGCAAAGCGAGGATCGGTGACTCCTTGGCCCGAGGGTCCCCCTCGTGGGTCGGAGCAGCCGTGACGCTCGACGAGCTCCTCACCGCGCTGTGGCAGGACTACGTCGCGACGACGCCGCAGGCGGAGCGGATCCATCGCCTGCTCGCCGGACGCGGCGAGGCGGTCCAGAACGATCACATCGCGCTGCGCACCTACGGTGTCGCGGGCATCGGCATCGCCGCGCTGGCGAAGCCGTTCGAGGCGCTCGGCTGGGTCGAGCAGGCCGACCGCTACCGCTTCACCGACAAGAAGCTCGTCGCGCGCTACTGGCGTCACCCCGACCCGAGCCTGCCGAAGGTGTTCATCAGCGAGCTGTGCGTGCACGAGCTGTCCGCGGCGGCGAACATCATCATCGACCGCCTCGTCGCCCAGCTGCCGCCGGGGTTCGGCGACCGTCCCGACCTGCCGTGGGCGGGCCGGCCGTGGAGCGTGCGGCGCGCCGAGTACGAATCTCTCCTGCTCGAGAGCGAGTACGCGGCCTGGGTCGCGGCGTTCGGCTTCCGGGTCAATCACTTCACGGTCTCGGTCAACGCGCTGACGACGTTCCCGGATCTGTTGGCACTCAACGCATTTCTGCTCGAGCACGGGTTCACGCTCAACGAGTCCGGTGGCGCGATCAAGGGCACGGTCGCCGAGCGCCTCGAGCAGTCGTCGACGCGTGCGGACGAGATCGAGGTCGACCTCGACGGCGAGCGCGTCCGGATCCCGTCCTGCTACTACGAGTTCGCGCGGCGCTACCCGCTGCCGAGCGGCGAGCTGTTCCAGGGCTTCGTCCCCGCGTCGGCCGACAAGATCTTCGAGTCGACCGACGTCAAACGTGCGTGAGCGTCGCGAAGTAGTCGTTCAGCTCGAGCAGGATGTCGACGTCGACCCCGACGAACTGGATCCCCATGCCGGCCGGCGGCGCGGCGCTCGACCACCGGACGATCGACGGTAGCGAGAACACGCGATCGCTCGACGGCAGCGACAGCTCGACGATCAGAGGTGTCCCTACCTCCTGGATCTCACCGGTCGCGATGTACGCGCCGCCGACGCCGATGTTGCGGGTCTCGGCGGCGATCCATGCGGGGTGCAGGGTGGTCCGGAACCGCACGGGCATCACCCGCCCGGGGCGCGCCTTGCCACGGAAGTACTGCCGTCGCTCGTGCCGCTGCTGCCCGTCCATTCCCGTAAGGGATCATACTTGATTCTTCGGGTCATCGAGGGCTTTACCCGACGAGGGGACAGCGGTTAGGGTCCGACCGCGAATCGTGAAGGTGCACCTGATCGGCATCGGAGGGACGGGCATGGGGGCCGTCGCTGGCCTGCTCGTGGCCGCGGGATATGACGTCCGCGGCTCGGATGCCGCGGTGTATCCGCCGATGAGCGAGCAGCTCGCCGCGCTCGGCGTGCCGGTGATGATGCCCTACGCGGCAGAGAACCTCGACTGGATGCCGGACCTCGTCGTCGTCGGCAACGTCCACGGCAAGGATCACGTCGAGGTCAAGGCGGCGCAGGAGCGCGGCATCGAGCTGACGTCGTTCCCGGCGGTGCTCGGCGATCGCCTGCTCGACGGCAAGCACTCGATCGTCGTCTCCGGCACGCACGGCAAGACGACGACGACCTCGCTGCTCGCGCACATCCTGCTCGAGGCCGGCCGCGATCCGTCGCTGTTCGTCGGCGGTGTGCCGGTCGCGCTCGGTCAGGGCTGGCGCCTCGGCAACGGCGAGAACTTCGTCATCGAGGGCGACGAGTACGACACCGCGTTCTTCGACAAGGGCCCCAAGTTCGCGCACTACAAGCCGCGCACCGCGATCCTGACGAGCGTCGAGCTCGATCACGTCGACATCTTTCCGTCGTTCGACGCCGTGCGCGACACGTTCAAGAAGCTCGTCACCGCGATGCCCGCGGACGGCCTGCTCGTCGTGTGCGCCGAGTCGGCCGATGCGCGCGCCGTCGCGAAGTCGGCGACCTCGAAGGTCGAGCAGTACGCGGTCCTCGGGGCCGACGGCGGCGACAACTTCGAGCTCGATACCGACGGCGGCAACCCCAAGGACGTCCAGTGGTACGCGCGGAACCTCGAGGTCGGAAAGTCCGGCCGCGTCTCGTTCGACGTGTTCCACAACGGCGAGCGCTACGAGCACTTCGAGACGCTGCTCGTCGGCCGCCACAACGTCGGCAACTGCGTCGCCGCGATCGCCGTGGCGCACTCGATCGGCGTGCCGATCAAGGATATCCAGCGCGGCGTCGCGAGCTTCGCCGGCGTGCGCCGCCGCCAGGAGCTGCGTGGCATCGCCGGCGGCGTCACCGTCCTCGACGACTATGCCCATCACCCGACCGCCGTGCGCGAGACGCTGAAGGCGCTGCGCAGGCGGTTCCCGAAGCGCCGGCTGATCGCGGTCTACGAGCCGCGCTCCGCGACGAGCCGCCGCCGCACGTTTCAGGACGAGTTCGTCGACGCGTTCTCGCACGCCGACGAGGTGATCGTCGGCCGGATGTTCGATCCCTCGAAGATACCGGTCGAGGAGCGCTTCGATCCGGAGAAGCTCGCGCTCGACCTCCACCGCAACGGCACGAAGTCGAGCTACACGCCGGACGTCGGCATGATCGTCAAGCAGCTCGCCGAGAGCGCGGCGCCCGGCGATGTCGTCGTCGTGCTGTCGAGCGGCAGCTTCGACGGCTTGCACGACAAGCTACTCGCCGAGATCGGTGACGCGATTCGCCCCGCGCATCGCGCCGACATGGCCGGGATTCGCGACCTGCTCTCGAGCGTCGGGCTCGACGAGCCGGCGCGCGACGACCAGTTCCCGTCGTTCTACGTGCTCCACAACGAGGAGGGGCTCGCCGGCACGGTCGCCCTCGACGTGATGGGCGACGATGCGGTGCTGCGTGCTCTCGCGACGCACGGCGAGTACCGCGGCGCCGGCTACGGCTGGATGCTCGCCGACATGGCGGTCAGCCAGGCGCGGTGGCGCGGCGTCCGCCGGATCTACCTGTTGACCGAGAGCGCGAGTGACTTCTTCGCCGCCAAGTTCGGGTTCCGCGTCGTCGATCGCTCGACCCTGTCGAAGCTCGTCGCGGCGAGCGAGACGTTCACCGCGCCGCGCGGTGCGAACCTCGTCGCGATGCGCCTCGACCTCTAGGTCATGCCCGAGCTCGTCGACGCGGGCAGCGCGCTCGCCCTCGCGGCCCGCGCGGCACGCACCGCCGGCGAGCTGTTGCACGGCGCTCGCCCGCACGAGATTCGCGGCAAGAGCAACCCGCGCGACCTCGTCACCGAGTGGGATCTCCGCAGCGAGCAGGCGATCCGCGCCGTGCTCGCCGAGAGCGGCTTCCCGGTGCTCGGCGAGGAGGGGGGCGAGACCGCGGGGACCGACGCGCGCATGCGCTGGCTCGTCGATCCGATCGACGGCACGGTCAACTTCGCGCACGGTCTCCCGATCTGGTCGATCTCGATCGCGCTCGAGGAGGTCAGCGCCGGCGTCGTCATCGGCGTCGTGTACGCGCCGGTGCTCGGCTGGTGGTACGAGGCCTCGCGCGGCGGCGGAGCACGCGATGGCAGCGGCACTGCCCTGCACGTCAGCACGCGCGCCACGCTCGACGAGGCGATGCTCGCGACCGGGTTTCCGTACGACCGCGCGACGAACCCCGACAACAACTTTGCCGCGTGGGACCACTTCCAGCGGCTCGCCGGGTCGTGCCGTCGGCTCGGCTGTGCGTCGATCGATCTTTGCCTGGTTGCCCAGGGCATCTACGACGGTTACTGGGAGAGCCGCCTCCAGCCCTGGGACCTCGCTGCAGGCGCGCTGATCGTCGCCGAGGCGGGCGGTCGCGTGACCGACACACGCGGTCAGCCGTTCGACCCTCACTCGGGAGAAGCAGTGGCGACGAACGGTGCTATTCATGGGGTGCTCGTCACCGAGCTCGCGAGGGTGCGTTCATGACCAGGCTCGTCGCTGTTGTCCTCGTCGCTTCACTCGCCGGACCCGCTGCCGCGCAGCCGGCTCCCGCGCAGCCCGTCACCTCGGTGCCGGCGAAGAAGACGCCCGCGCCGAAGAAGGCGCCCGCCAAGAAGGGTGCGCCGGCGAAGGCGCCCGAGGGCCCGCTCGATCCGTACGCGGATCCGGTGCCGGCGGTGACGACGCAGCCCGAGCCCGCGCTCCCCAGGAAGGACGCGAAGAAGGATCCGAAGGCCAAGGATCTGAAGCCGGTCGATCCGTACGCGCTGCCGGCCGCGCCGAACAAGGACGCGCCACCGCAGATTCCGTCGCGCGTCGGCCTGTCGGACCTCACCGCCGTGCAGGGCCTGCTCGCGGTACAGCGCCTCGATGGCTGGCTGCTCTACGACCGCGACGGTCAGAACTCGATCGCGGTGCGCCTCGTCAAGCCCGACGGCCGGCCGCAGCGTCCGTGGTTCTACATGATCCCGGCGAAGGGCGAGCCGCTCGCGCTCGTTCACAACAGCGAGGTCCGCAACTTCGAGTCGCTGCCCGGCAAGAAGCTCACGTACCTCGGCTATCGCGATCTCGACAAGCAGCTGAAGGCGATGCTGAAGGGCGTGAAGTCGGTCGCGATCGAGTACTCGCCGAAGGCCGCGGTTCCGAACGTGTCGCGCGTCGATGCCGGCACGGTCGAGCTGATCAAGGGCGCCGGCGTCCAGGTGCGCTCGAGCGAGACGCTCGTCCAGTACACCAAGGCGATCTGGGGCGACGCAGGACGGACGGCGCACTACGTCGCGGTCCATCACGTCGTCGAGATGCGCAAGGAAGCGCTCGCGCTGATCGTCAAGCGTATCCAGTCGCGCCAGCCGGTCACCGAGTACGAGGTCCAGCAGCAGATCGAGCACGCGATGACGATGCGTGGGCTCGCCGGTCCGCCGCCGGTCGTCGCCGCGGGCGCGAACACCGCCGATCCGTACTACGTGCCGACCGCGGCGAAGACCGCCGAGATCAAGGCGGGAGACCTCGTCGTGATCGGCATCGCCGCGAAGGTCGACAAGCCGGACGGCATCTACGTCGCGCAGACGTGGTGCGCGGTCGTCGACAAGGTCGTGCCCGAGCCGATCGCGAAGGCGTTCGAGACCGCGAGCCTCGCGCGCGATCAGGCGCTCGTCCTCATCACCGATCGCAGTCGCAAGCACCGCCCGGTCACCGGCGCCGAGGTCGATCAGGCGACGCGCGCGTTCATGAAGAAGGCGGGCCTCGCGGACAAGGTCATGCACCGCACCGGGCACTCGATCGACAACGATCTGCAGGGCGGCGGTGCGGATCTCGACGACTTCGAGGTGAAGGACACGCGGATCATGACGCCGGGGACCGGGTTCACCGTCGGGCCGGGACTGTACTTCCAGGGTCAGTTCGGCGTGCGCACGGAGGTCAGCGTGTATCTGTCGCCGACCGGGCCCGAGGTGACGACGCCGGCGCAGGACTACGTCGAGGCGCTCATCAAGTAGGAGCGCGTGCGTTTGCGACGACGATGACGATTCACGTTTCAGCTCTCATCCTCGCCGGTGGCAAGGCCACGCGACTCGGCGGCATCGCGAAGCACGAGATCGTGATCGATGGCGTCTCGATCTTCGAGCGCCAGGTCGCCGTGCTCGCGCCGAGCGTGCGCGAGATCCTGGTCTCGTCGCCGCGCGATATCCCGGGGTTCAGGACGGTGCGCGACACGGTCGAGGGGGCAGGGCCGCTTGCCGGCATCGCCGCCGGCCTGGCCGCGTGCACGACGCGCTGGCTGCTCGTCGTCGCGGGCGACATGCCGTACCTCAC
>JAEWJO010000671.1 GCA_023386455.1 Pseudomonadota bacterium
AAGGACGAGTTCCTCGCGATGCTCGGCCACGAGCTGCGCAATCCACTCGCGCCGATCCTGACCGCGATCGATCTGATGCGGCTGCGCGGCGAGAAGACGCACGATCGCGAGCGCACCGTGATCGAACGCCAGGTCCGCTACATGATCCGGCTCGTCGACGATCTGCTCGACATCTCGCGCGTCACCCGCGGCAAGCTCGAGCTCCGGCGCAAGCCGATCGAGATCGCCGAGGTCGTCGCGCAGGCCGTCGAGCTCGTCAGCCCGGCGATGGAGGACCGCGCGCACCTGCTCTCGATCGAGGTCCCGAAGTCCGGCGTCGTCGTGCACGCTGACCCGCAGCGCCTCGCGCAGGTGCTCGCGAACCTCCTGACGAATGCCGCGAAGTACACGCCCCATGGCGGCCGCATCAGCCTCGTCGTGACCGCGCGCGACAGCGAGGTCGCGATCACCGTCCGCGACAGCGGCATCGGCATCGATCCGCAGCTGTTGCCGCACGTGTTCGAGCTGTTCGTGCAGGGCCGCCAGGGCATCGATCGCGCGAATGGCGGCCTCGGCCTGGGACTCGCGATCGCGCACACGCTCGTCGAGCTGCACGGAGGATCGATCCATGCCCACAGCGACGGCACCGGGAAGGGCGCCGAGTTCACCGTCATGCTGCCGCGGTGCGCGAACACGCGGCCATCGAGGCCGAACATGAGCGGGCCGCTGAGCGTCGTCGGTCCCTGTCTCGAGGTGCTCGTCGTCGACGACAACGAGGACGCCGCGTTCCTGTTCTCCGAGGCGCTCAAGCGACTCGGCCACCGGGTCATCGTCGCGCACGACGGGCCGAGCGCGCTCGAGCTCGTCCGCAACGCGCCGCCGCAGATCGCGTTCCTCGACATCGGCCTCCCGGTGATGGACGGCTACGAGCTCGGCCGTCGCCTCAAGGAGGGTGCGGCCGGGACGCGCGTGCCGAAGCTCGTCGCGGTGACCGGCTACGGCCACAGCTCCGCCCGCGCGCGCCCGCGCGACGCCGGGTTCGACCTGCACCTCGTGAAGCCGATCGACCTCGCGACCGTGCTCGAGGCGATCGGCAAGCTCGACGTGCACTGAGCCCGACCGGCTTCACGCGGCGATCGAGCGAGCCTGGCTCGCCGCGCGTCCCGCGGCTCGCATGACCGTTGCAGCATCGCCTGCACGGAGAAGCACCATGGCCACAGGAATGACGGAAGCGCAGAAGGCGACCGGCCGGCAGCAGCGCAGCGCCCGGATCGCGACGCCCTCGGACCTCAGCGCAGATGCGATCCGCGACATCAGCGGCGCGATGAACGCGATCCTCGCCGATGTATTCGCGCTGTACCTCAAGACCAAGAACTTCCACTGGCACATCAGCGGGCCGCACTTCCGCGACTATCACGAGCTACTCGACGATCAGTCCGCGCAGATCTATGCGATGACGGATCCGATCGCGGAGCGCGTGCGCAAGATCGGCGGCCGCACGATCCATTCGATCGGCCAGATCTCGCGCATGCAGCGCGTCCTCGACAACGACAACGAGTACGTCGATCCGCTCGAGATGCTCGCCGAGCTGTGCGAGGACAACAAGTCGCTCGCCTCGCGCATGCGCGAGGCACACGGGCTCATCGCCGAGCACGACGATGTCGCGACCGCGAGCATGATCGAGGTCTGGATCGACGAGACCGAGAAGCGGACCTGGTTCCTGTTCGAGGCCAGCCGGATGGGCGACCCCGGTACCGGCCACTAACGGTTCGTCGGGAAGCCGAGGTCGACACCGCGATGGCGCGGGTCGGGCCAGCGGCTCGTCACGGCCTTCGTGCGCGTGTAGAAGTGCACGCCGTCGCGGCCGTAGATGTGCGTGTCGCCGAACAGCGACGCCTTCCAGCCGCCGAACGAGTAGTACGCCATCGGCACCGGAATCGGCACGTTGATGCCGACCATGCCGACCTCGCCCTCGTGCTGGAACTTGCGCGCGGCGCCGCCGTCGTTCGTGAAGATCGCGACGCCGTTCGCGAACGGGTTCTCGTTGATGAGCTTGATCGCGACGTCGTACGTCGGGACGCGCGTGACGCCGAGCACCGGGCCGAAGATCTCGTCCTTGTAGATCGACATCTCGGGCTTCACGTTGTCGAACAGGCACGGGCCGAGGAAGAAGCCCTTCTCGCGGCCGGCGACACTGAGCGTCCGGCCGTCGGCGACGAGCGTCGCGCCTTCCTTGACGCCGGCGTCGACGTAGCCGGCGACCTTGTCGCGGTGCGCCTTGTTGATCAGCGGGCCCATCTCCGAGCCCTTCTCGAAGCCGTCACCGACCTTCAGCTTCGCGATGCGCTCCTGCATCAGCGGGACGAGCTTGTCGGCCGCGTTGCCGACCGCGACGAGGACCGAGATCGCCATGCAGCGCTCACCCGCCGAGCCGTAGCCGGCGGAGATGGCCGCGTCGGCCGCGAGCTCCATGTCGGCGTCGGGCAGCACGATCATGTGGTTCTTCGCGCCGCCGAGCGCCTGGACGCGCTTGCCGTGCTTCGTGCCGGTCTCGTAGATGTACTGCGCGATCGGCGTCGAGCCGACGAACGAGACCGCCGAGATGCGGGGATGCTCGAGGATGCGATCGACCGCGACCTTGTCGCCGTGGACGACGTTGAACACGCCCGGCGGCAGGCCGGCGTCGGCGAGCAGCTGCGCGCAGAACATCGAGGCCGACGGATCGCGCTCGCTCGGCTTCAGGACGAACGTGTTCCCGCACGCGATCGCGATCGGGTACATCCACATCGGGACCATCGCCGGGAAGTTGAACGGCGTGATGCCGGCGACGACGCCGAGCGGCTGGCGGATCGAGTACGTGTCGACCTCGGTCGAGACGTTCTCGCTGTACTCGCCCTTCGCGAGGTCGGCGATTCCGCAGGCGAACTCGATCACCTCGAGGCCGCGGTTGACCTCACCGAGCGCATCGCCGGTGACCTTGCCGTGCTCGAGCGTCAGGAGCTTCGCGATCTCGTGCTGGTGCTTGTCGACGAGCTGGCGGAACGCGAACAGGATCTTCGTGCGCTTCGCGATCGAGACCGAGCGCCACGTCTGCGACGCGCGCCACGCGGACTCGACGGCCTCGTCGACGACGGCGGGCGTGGCGAATGCGACCTTCGACTGGACCTCGCCGGTGGCCGGATTGAAGACGTCGCCGTGGCGCTCCGCCCCCTTCTCGTACGCCTTGCCATCGATCCAGTGGGTGATCGTCTTCGTCGTCGCCATAGGCGCCTAGCCCTATCACAGCCTGCAAAACGTGGTGAACGAAAATCGGTTGAAGGCTCCTCGTGGCCTGTGTTATCCGAACCCCTTTCCCAACGCTCATCAAGGGCCGGCAAATGGAGGCGACGTGACCAAGGACCTGTCGATCACCGTCAACGGAATGAAGTTCGAGAACCCCTTCGTGCTGGGCTCGGGCCCTCCAGGAACCAACGGCAAGGTGATCGCGCGGTCCTACGATCTCGGCTGGGGCGGCATGGTGTGCAAGACGTTCTCGCTCGACGCGAGCAAGGTCATCAACACGGCGCCTCGCTACGCGAAGCTGCGCGGCCGCACGAGCGAGGAAGTCATCGGCTTCCAGAACATCGAGCTCATCAGCGATCGTCCGTACGCGGACTGGCTCGACGATCTGCGCCAGCTGAAGAAGAACTATCCGAACAAGATCCTGATCGCGTCGATCATGGAGGAGTACCGCAAGGAAGCGTGGCAGCAGATCACGCGCGAGGTGCAGGAGACCGGCGTCGACGGCTTCGAGCTGAACCTGTCGTGCCCGCACGGCCTGCCCGAGCGCAAGATGGGCATGGCGATGGGCGAGAACCCCGACATCGTCGAGGAGGTCGTCGGCTGGGTGAAGCAGGTGAGCAAGCTCCCGGTGTGGGCGAAGATGACGCCGAACGTCGGCAACCCGACGGTGCCGGCCGCGGCCGCGCTGCGCGGTGGCGCCGACGGCATCGCGATGATCAACACGATCCTCAGCGTGTGCGGCATCGACCTGAAGACGCTGCGCCCGATGCCGACGGTCGAGGGCCACAGCGTCCCCGGCGGCTACTCCGGCCAGAGCGTGCGCCCGATCGCGCTGCGCCAGGTGATGGAGGTCGCGCGCGCGAACCCCGGCGTCGCGATCAGCGGCATCGGCGGCATCGAGACCGGCTTCGACGCCGCGCAGTTCTTCCTGCTCGGCGCGTCGACCGTGCAGGTATGCACCGGCGCGATGCTCCGCGGCTACGAGATCATCAGCGAGCTCAAGGAAGAGCTCGCGAAGTTCATGACCGACCACTCGTTCGACAACCTCCGCGACTTCATCGGCAAGAGCCTGCCGTACTTCACGACGCACCACGATCTGGTCGATCGCCAGAAGGCGGCGCGCGACGCGAAGGAAGCGGCGCGCTCGCGTACGGCGAAGGATGTCGAGACCTGGAAGGGCGACATCGCGAAGGAAACCTCGACGCTCGTGACGAACTGAGAAGGGAAAGGGAAACGACCATGGCGCGCAAAGTTCTCAGTGGCCTGATCCAGGCCTCCAATCCGATCAACGACGAGTCGCGGTCCGTCGCGGAGATCCAGGCAGCGATGCTCGAGAAGCACATGCCGATGATCCACGACGCCGGCAAGAAGGGCGTCCAGATCCTCTGCCTGCAGGAAATCTTCAACGGCCCGTACTTCTGCCCCGGCCAGGACAAGCGCTGGTACGACGCGGCGGAGCCGGTCCCCGGCCCGACGGTCGAGAAGCTCCGCCCGATCGCGGCGAAGTACAAGATGGCGATGGTCGTCCCGGTCTACGAGCGCGAGATGGCCGGCGTCTACTACAACACCGCGGCCGTCATCGACGCCGACGGTACGTACCTCGGCAAGTACCGCAAGAACCACATCCCGCAGACGAGTGGGTTCTGGGAGAAGTACTTCTTCCGCCCGGGCAACCTCGGCTACCCGACGTTCCAGACGAAGTACGCCAAGATCGGCGTCTACATCTGCTACGACCGCCACTTCCCCGAGGGCGCGCGCGCGCTCGGCCTCAACGGCGCCGAGATCGTCTACAACCCGTCGGCGACGGTCGCCGGCCTCTCGCAGTACCTGTGGAAGCTCGAGCAGCCGGCCCACGCGGTCGCGAACGGCTACTTCGTCGGCGCGATCAATCGCGTCGGCACCGAGGCGCCGTGGAACATCGGTAAGTTCTACGGCAACTCGTACTTCGTCGATCCGCGCGGCCAGATCCTCAACTGCGCCAGCGAGGACAAGGACGAGCTGGTCGTCAGCGAGCTCGACCTCGACATGATCGAGGAGGTCCGCCGCACCTGGCAGTTCTTCCGCGACCGTCGTCCGGACTCGTACGGGATCCTCACCGAGGATCGCTGATACGCTCCGGGGACATGAGCGAACGCTACGAGATCCGCCCCGGCTCGTCCCGCCCCGGTCACTCGCGCTACGCGACGCACGGCGAGGTCCTGCTCGCGCTGAAGGCGACCGCCAAGGAGCTCGGGCTCGTCGCGAAGCTGCCCGCCGGGCGGCTCGGCGACGGCTGGCGCGCATCGATCGATGGCCTGACCGTCGTCGGCGACACGAAGCGCCTCGACGACCACGCGCTGCAGACGTTTCACGTCGTCGGTCCGTGCGCGCAGGAACGGCTCCTCGTGTTCGCCGGCCACGTTGCGGCGATTGCCGGCAAGCAGGCCGTCATCGGCGAGACCGACGACGAGTTCTGGTTCGTCGACAAGCCCGCGAAGCCCACCAAGAAGAAGAAGAAGGGAACCCGCTGATGACCCGGACGATCATCCAGAACGGTACGGTGGTGACGGCGAGCGATACGTTCGCCGCGGATGTATGGATCGAGAACGGCAAGATCGTCGCGCTCGCGGAGTCCGGCATCAAGCTCGGGCCCGAGGACCGCGCGATCGACGCGAAGGGCTGCTACGTCATCCCGGGCGGCATCGACGCGCACACGCACATGGAGCTGCCGTTCGGCGGCACGACCGCGTCCGACGACTTCGACACCGGCACGGTCGCGGCCGCGCACGGTGGCACGACGACGATCGTCGACTTCGCGATCCAGTCGAAGGGCTCGTCGATGCGCGCCGGTCTCGACGCGTGGCACGCCAAGGCCGAGGGCAAGGCGGCGATCGACTACGGCTTCCACATGATCATGACGGAGGCCAATCCGTCGACGCTCGAGGAGATGGCCGGCTGCATCCGCGAGGGCATCACCTCGTTCAAGATGTTCATGGCCTACCCGGGCGTGTTCCTCGTCGACGATCAGCAGATCTTCCGCGCGATGCTGCGCGCCGGCGAGCTCGGTGCCCTCATCACGATGCACGCCGAGATCGGCCTGCCGATCGACGTGCTCGTGCAGCGCGCGCTCGCCGAGGGCCACACCGCGCCCGTCTACCACGCGCTGACGCGCCCCGAGGTCGCCGAGGCCACCGGCACCGAGCGTGCGATCGCGCTCGCCGAGATGGCGAAGGTCCCGGTCTACATGGTCCACCTCTCGGCGCAGCGCGCGCTCGAGCGCGTCGCCGAGGCACGCGACCGCGGCCTGCCCGCGTACGCCGAGACCTGCCCGCAGTACCTGTTCAGCACCGAGGACGATCTGCGCGGCGAGCCCGGCAACGAGTGGAAGGGGGCCGGCTTCGTCTGCACCCCGCCGCTGCGCCCGGCGCACCACCACGATCACCTGTGGCGCGGTCTCAACAACTATGACCTGCAGGTCGTCGCGACCGACCACTGTCCGTTCTGCATGAAGGATCAGAAGGAGCTCGGCCGTAACGACTTCTCGAAGATCCCGAACGGCATGCCGGGCGTCGAGACGCGCCTGCACCTGCTCTGGGAGGGCGTCACGCAGGGCAAGATCTCGCTCAACCGGTTCGTCGAGATCACGTCGACCGCGCCCGCGAAGATCTTCGGCATGTACGGCAAGAAGGGCACGATCGCGGTCGGCGCCGACGCCGACGTCGTCGTCTGGGATCCGAAGCGCGAGAAGATCCTCGGCAAGGACACGCTGCACATGCGCGTCGACTACTCGCCGTTCGAGGGTCGCAAGGTGCCGGGCAGCCCGCGCGCCGTCCTCTCTCGCGGCGAGCTCATCGTCGAGAACGATCAGTGGGTCGCGAAGAAGAAGCAGGGCCGCGGCCAGTTCGTCCGCCGCGGCACGTTCTCGCTGTAGCCCTCACCGGTGATCGTCCGCGTGCCGCTCGTCGGCGTCGCGGTAGCCACAGCGCTGGCCGAAGTTCGCGTCGTGGTTCTCCTGCGTGATCGTCGGCTTGGTGCCCTCGTGGTCCTTGTTCTCGCGCTGGCCGACGTTGTCGGCGTGATCGTCGGGCGAGATCGTCGGCTTGCCGTCGAGGTAGTTCGGCTTCGGTGTGGTCATGACCATGATCCGTGCATCGTCGGCGCCAGTCACTTGAGCTCGCCGAGGTCGTCGTTGTCGCCGTCGTCGCGCGTCGGCCGCTGACCTAGATGAGCCTCGCGCTCCGACGACTCGATCGTCTGCTTGCCGGATCCGTCGGCCTCGTCCTCGATGACCGGCGGTTCTACCGGGCACCAGAGCGGATAGACCACGACGTCTTCCTGCTTCGGCGGGGGCACGGGCTCCTCGTCGTCGTCCTCGAACAAGATAGGCATCGACATGATCGATCGCCGTGCATGCGCAGCGCCACGCTACTGGCGCGGCACGTCGACGGGCTTGCCGACCTCGTCGGTCCACGAGTGCGTGTTGCGCTCGACGTCCTGCGACGAGCTCGGCTGGTTCCCCGAGCTCTCGTTGCCCGGTGGCGTCGTGCTCGGCGTCATCGGCTGCGGGCGCGTGTCCGTCTCGTCAGACGGCGGTGTCTGCGGCTGCGGCTGCGGGGCCGGGGGCTGTTCGGAGGGCTGCTCCGTCGACGGCGCTGGCGTGGTCTTCGTGGTCGTGGTCGTCTGCTCCTGCGTCGTCTCCTGCGGCTGCGGCTGCGTCTGTGTCCGGGTGCGCGTCTGCTGCGTCGCCTGGCGCGCCTGCTCCGCACTCTGCTGCGCGCGAACCTGTTCCTGCGTCGCGCGCTGCTGTGCAGCCTGTGACTGCTGCAGGGCCTGCTCGGTCTCCCGGCGCGCGTTCTCCTGCGCCTGCTGCGACTCCTCCTGCGAGCGGGTGGCCTTCTCCTCGAGCTTCTGGAGCTCGGCGCGCTTGGCGTCGACCTCCTGCTGCGCCTTGGTCGCCTCTTCCTGCTCCTTCGTGGCGGTGTTCTGCGCCTCCTTCGCGCGCTCGAGCGCGCTCTCGGACTCGCGCTGCGCCTTCTCGATGACCTTCTCGGTCGTCGGCGGCTGGTTCGTGTCTTCCTGCTGCGTCTTCTCGGTCGAGCGCTTGCACGCGCCCGCCAGACCCAATGCGGTGAGCGCGGCGACGAGGCCGGCGCGCTTGGCTGATCGGAATTGCATGACGATCTCCTTTTCCTGACGTGAGTGGATGCACGCAGGGATCCAGCCCGACGTGCTCCAGGCGCCGACAGCTGACCTCCGAGGTCAGAGGCAACGCCTATGATCCCGCGGTGGAGCTCGTCATCGCCGAGAAGCCGTCGGTCGCGCGCGATCTCGCGCGTGTGCTCGGCGTGCACGCATCGCGTGACGAGTGGTGGCAGAACGACCGCTACGCGATCACCTGGTGCATCGGCCACCTCGTCGAGCTCGAGGAGCCGGCCGCCTACGACCCGGGCTGGAAGCCGTGGCGCCTCGATCGCCTCCCGATGCTACCGAGCGAGTTTCTCCTGCGCCCGGCCGACCACGCGAAGAAGCAGCTGCGCATCGTCGAGAAGCTGCTCCGCGATCGCCGGTTCTCCGCGACCATCAACGCATGCGATGCCGGGCGCGAGGGCGAGCTGATCTTCCGCTACGTCTACCAGCACGCGCGCAGCCGGCTGCCGGTCCGGCGCCTGTGGATCTCGTCGCTCACCGACGACGCGATCCGGCGCGGCTTCGCCCAGCTCCGCGCCGGCCGCGATTACGAGCCGCTCGCCGACGCCGCGCGCTCGCGCTCGGAGGCCGACTGGCTCGTCGGCATGAACGCGACGCGGGCGGTCACCGTCCACGCTCGGGGTTCCGGCGGGGACACGCTCTTCTCGATCGGGCGCGTCCAGACGCCGACGCTCGCGCTGCTCGTCGCTCGCGAGCGCGAGATCAAGACATTCGTCCCGACGCCGTACTGGGAGATCCGCGGCGACTTCCGCACCGCCGACAGCGGCACGTTCCGCGCGCTCTATCGCGACGGCAAGGTCTCGCGCCTCGCGACCGCGCAGCTCGCCAACCAGATCGTCGAGCGCGACACCATCGATCCGGCGGGACCTCGCGTCGTCGCCCTGCGGGCGCGCACCGTCAAGGAGCCAGCCCCTCAGCTGTTCGATCTGACCTCGCTGCAGCGGACGGCGAACCGCCGCTTCGGGTTCTCCGCACAGCGCACGCTCGAGCTCGCGCAGACACTCTACGAGCGCCACAAGGTGCTCACGTACCCGCGCACCGATTCGCGCTACCTGTCGAGCGATGTCGCGAAGGAGCTGCCCGCCCTCTTCGCGGCGCTCGCAAAGCACGATGGCGACACCGCTCGGTTCGCGCACCAGCTCGCCGCGAATCCGCCGCGGCCGAGCTCGCGCATCGTCGACGATCGCAAGGTCCACGACCACCACGCGATCATCCCGACCGGCAGCGCCACGCGCGGCTCGCTCGATCGCGACGAGCTGCGCATCTACGATCTCGTCCTTCGCCGGTTCCTCGGCGCGTTCTTCCCGGACGCCGAGCTCGCGGTCACCGAGGCGTGGATCCGCGTCTGCGCCGGCGACGGACCCGCACCCGAGCTCGGCCCGGCCGATCGCGAGGCGATCGCGAAGGTGCTGCCGGCGCCGCCGGATCACTACTTCGCGCGCGGCCGCGTTCGTGTCGTCGCGGGCTGGCAGGAGGTCGCGGGTATCGATGGCGGCAACGAGCGCGACGACGACACCGCGGTCCTCCCCCCGCTCGCGATCGGCCAGCGCCTCGCAGGCCGGTTCACGCCGGTCGCGCGCGAGACGAAGCCGCCGCCGCGCTACACCGAGGCGACGCTGCTCGCCGCGATGGAAGGCGCCGGCAAGTCACTCGACGACGAGGCGCTGCGCGCGGCGATGAAGGACGTCGGCCTCGGGACGCCGGCGACGCGCGCGGCGATCATCGAGACGCTACTGCGTCGCAAGTACATCGTGCGCGAGCGTGGCAACCTCGTCGCGACGCCGACGGGCGAGGGCCTCATCGCTGCGATTCCGGTACCGAGCCTCGCGTCACCCGAGCTCACCGGGCAGTGGGAGGCGCGGCTCGCTCGCATCGCGCGCGGCGAGGACACGCGCGACGCGTTCATGGTGGACATCGCGGCGTACGTGCGCGATCTCGTCGACAAGATCCGGGGCCCTGCGAGGGAGAACCGGCCGCTGGGCTCGCTGGTGTGTCCGCGCTGCAAGCAAGGGCACCTGATGACCGGGTCGCGCGGATGGGGCTG
>JAEWJO010000683.1 GCA_023386455.1 Pseudomonadota bacterium
CGCGATCTCCCGCGCGCTGCTCTCGCACCTGAAGCGCCCGGCCGATGCGGCCGCGGTCACCGCCGCCGCGAGCACGAGCGAGACCGTGCTGCACGGCAAGGCGTCTGGCGTCGACGTCGCGCTCGCGGTCCACGGCGGCATCGGCGTGTTCCGCAAGTCGAGCGGTCTGCGCCAGATCCAGACGCAGCCGCTGCGCGTGCTCGTCGGCCCGAGCGGTGCGCCGCGCTCGACGTCACAGATGGTCGATCGCGTCGCGCAGGCGACGTCCGGCAGCGTCGACGATACCCGCCTCAAGGAGCTCGGCGCGCTGACCGATACCGGCACGACGTCGCTGATCCGCGGCGAGCTGCCCGCGCTCGGCTCCGCGATGGACCGCGCGCACGCGCTGCTCGGCGAGCTCGGCGTTTCGACGCCCCTGCTCGACGCACTGTGCGACGTCGCGAAGAGGCTCGGCGCGTACGGCGCGAAGCTGACCGGCGCCGGCGGCGGCGGGTCGGTGATCGCGATCGCGCCGCGCGACAAGGAGGCGGACATCCTCGCCGCGTGGAAGACCGCGAGCGTCAACGGCTTCGTCGCCACCGTCGGGAGCCGGTGATGATCGCACGCCCGCCCGTCACCGCCCGCGCGTGCGCGAACATCGCGCTCGTCAAGTACTGGGGCAAGCGCGACCCCGCGCTCAACCTGCCCGCCGCCGGCAGCCTGTCGCTGACGCTCGGCGCGCTCGTCACCGAGACGACCGTGCAGTTCGACGACGCGCTGACCGCCGACGCGCTCGTCCTCGACGGGACGCCGGCCGACGCCGGCCGGGTCGCGCCGTTCCTCGATCTCGTGCGCGACCTCGCAGGCATCGCGACGCGCGCGACGGTGACGAGCCGGAACGAGTTCCCGACCGCGTCGGGCCTCGCGTCGTCGGCGTCGGGCTTCGCCGCACTCGCGGTCGCCGCGTCGCGCGCCGCCGGGCTCGCGATGGATGCGCGGGCGCTCTCGGTCCTCGCCCGCCAGGGCTCGGGCTCGGCGGCCCGCTCGATCTTCGGTGGCTTCGTCCGCATGCACGCCGGCGAGAAGGTCGACGGCAGCGACGCGTACGCCGAGCCGATCAGGACGCCGCTCGTCGACAAGGTCCGCATGGTGATCGCGATCGTCGGCGGTGGCGCGCCGAAGACGCACGGCTCGCGCGATGCGATGGAGCACTCGGCCGAGACCTCGCCGCTCTACGCGGGCTGGCTCGCCGCGGTGCCGCGCGATCTCGTCGACGCCGAGGCGGCGATCGCCGCCGGCGACCTCGCCTCGCTGGGCACGATCGCCGAGGCGAACGCGCTGGCGATGCACGCGACCGCGATCGCGTCGCGGCCCGCGATCGTCTACTGGCAGCCGGCGACGCTCGCGCTGCTCGCCGCGGTCCACGACCTCCGCGCCGCGGGTCGCGCCGCGTGGGCGGCGATGGACGCCGGGCCGCACCTGAAGGTGCAGACGACCGTCGACGATGCCGGCGCCGTCGCCGCGTACCTCGCGCAGGTGCCCGGTTGCTCGTCGACGATGATCAGCGCTGCCGGCGGTCCCGCCGAGGTCCCGTAGCGCCCGGGAGCACACCGAGATCTGGCGGGTTCATGACCGAAGCCCACGCCGAGTCGGTGGTATGAACGCAGCGTGCTCGCGACGGCACCAGGCAAGCTCATGCTCACCGGCGAGTACGCCGTCCTCGACGGCGCGCCCGCGCTCATGGTCGCGGTCGACCGGCGCGTCGTCGCGACGCGGCGCACCGGCCCTCGCGGCTCGTCGGAGTTTCTGCTCGCGCTCGGCGCAGAGCTCGCGCGCCGCTACGGCGCCGACCACCCGGCGACGAGGGCACTCGACGAGATCGTCGTCAACAGCTCCCAGTTCTACGACGGGACGACGAAGCTCGGCATCGGCTCGAGCGCGGCCGTGACGGTCGCGGCGACCGCGCTCGCACTCGCGGCGGGTCACGAGCGCGTCCCGGTGATCGATCAGGCGAAGGTGCTCGAGATCGCGAGCGCCGCGCACGCGGCGGCGCAGGGCCCACGTGGCGCACGCGGGTCCGGTGCCGACATCGCGGCGGCCGTGCACGGCGGCGTGATCGCGTTCCAGCGCGCGACGCCCGATCGGATCGCGTGGCCGAGCGACGCCGCGCAGGAGGGCAAGACGATCGCGTGCGCGACCGGCACGGCCGAGCGCCTCGCGTGGCCCGCCGGCGTGGCGTGGATCCCGTTCTTCACGGGCGCCTCGGCCGATACCGGCTCGCTCGTCGCCGCGGTCAACACCGCGCGCGAGCAGAACCGCGCCGCGGTCGAGGCGGCGCTCGCCGCGATCGACAAGGCGTCGCGCGCCGCGTGTCAGGCGTGCGCGATGCGCGCACCGGAGATCGCGAGTAGCGCATTCGTCGCAGCGCTGGTCCTCGCCGGCCGAGCGACCGCCGCGCTCGCCCACGCGACCGGGCTGCCCCTCGTGCCGTCCTGCGTGACCGCGGCCCGAGCCGTGCTCGCCCGGTTCGGCGGGACTGCGAAGACCACGGGGGCCGGCGGGGGAGATATCGGGATTGCTGTGATTCCGGGCACGGAACACGCAACTGAGGCCCGGCGTTTGCTCATCGAAGCCGGGTGCCAGCCTCTGGTCATCGCCGTCGATCAGACCGGCGTGGACTTGCAGCCCGACGCACAGTAAAACGCCCCACACCCGGGGGATTCCCCCGGGGTCCCCTTACCGTACCGAGCCCGATGTAATGGCTTCTTCACGACTCCCCGGCTTTTACCGGCTCGGCCTCGCCGAGCGCCGTCGGCGAATCCTCGAGGCCAGCGGGCTCTCCGAGGGCCGGCTCGCCGCGGTCGACCCGGGCGCGCTGCCGCTCGATGTCGCGGACGGGATGATCGAGAACGTGATCGGCGAGTACGCGCTGCCGTTCGCGGTCGCGGTGAACTTCTTGATCGATGGCAAGGAAGCGCTCGTGCCGATGGCGATCGAGGAGCCCTCGGTCGTCGCCGCGTCGTCGAATGCGGCTCGCATGGCGCGACCAGGCGGGTTCACCACCCACGCGTCGGCGCCGGTGATGATCGGCCAGATCCAGGTCACGAACGTCGACGACGTCGACGCCGCCGCGGCGTCGCTGCGGGAGGCCGCCGAGAGCCTGCTCGACGACGCGCGCGCGCTCGTCCCCCGTCTCGCCGAGCGCGGCGGTGGGCCGGTCGGGTTCGACGTCCGCGTCCTCGCGAGGACGGGCGCCGACGGCGGCGTGCTCGTCGCGCACCTCCACGTCGACTGTCGCGACGCGATGGGCGCGAACCTCGTCAACACGCTGTGCGAGGCGCTCGCCGATCGCGTCGCCCGCATCGCCGGCGGCAGGCCGGGCCTGCGCATCCTGTCGAACCTGACCGACGGCCGGACGATCAGGGTCACGTGCCGGATCGCCGACGACAACCTCGCGACCGACGGCACCGGCGCGGAAGTTCGCGCGGCGATCGCGGCGGCCTCGCGCTTCGCCGAGCTCGATCCGTACCGCGCCGCGACCCACAACAAGGGCATCATGAACGGCGTCGACGCCGTGCTCGTCGCCACGGGACAGGACTGGCGCGCCGTCGAGGCGGGCGCCCACGCGTACGCGGCGCGCAGCGGTGCGTACCGCCCGCTCGCGGTGTGGCGCGAGGACGGCAACGGGCTCGCCGGCGAGCTCGACATGCCTCTCGCCGTCGGCACCGTCGGTGGCGCGCTCCACAACCACCCGGCCGCGCGCTTCGCGCTCGAGCTCGCGGACGTCACGCACGCAGAT
>JAEWJO010000103.1 GCA_023386455.1 Pseudomonadota bacterium
CGTGTACGCCGCATCCGGCGGCGGCGCGCTCGGATTCGAGGGCAGCGCCGCGTGTGATTCACCGAGCTGCGGGCCGAGCTCGGCCGCCGCGACGCTGTCCGGTCTGCGATTCTGGTTCGCGCATGCCGCGCCGAGCGCGCCTGCCGCGAGCAGCGCACCGAAGAACGTCGCGAGGGTCGAGTTGTTGCGCATGACAGCCGGCACCGTTGCGAAGCACGTGCCGCGTCTGGCCGCGGCGTGCGAGCGTTCGTGATGCGTTTCCCGCCGTGCGCCGACGACACGCCGCGCAGCTCTGCGGTGCGTCTCCCAGAATTCCGCGCCGATCGCAGGCCGCGCGTGGTGGTACGCGGCTCGCAACGTCCTCGCGCATGCCCGCGCGCGCCATCGACACAGCCACGATCTCCTTCGGCCTCGTCTCGATCCCGATCAAGATCTATTCGACGAGCGAACCGACGCACGAGATCCACTTCAACATGATCCACGAAGGGTGCGGCGAGCGACTCAAGCAGCAGTACGTCTGCCCGCGCCACGGCGAGGTCGATCGCAGCGAGATGGCGAAGGGCTACGAGCTGACGAAGGGCAACTTCGTCGAGCTGTCCAAGGACGAGCTCAAGGCGATCGAGGCGGTCTCGACCGACGAGGTCGGAATCCGCGAGTTCGTGCCGCGCGTCGCGATCGATCCGATCTATGTCGATCGCACGTACTTCCTCGGCCCGGGCAAGGGCGGCGAGCGCGCGTATCGCCTGCTGCGCGATGCGCTCGAGCATGCCGACCTCGTCGGCGTCGCGTCGTACTCGGCGCGCGGCAAGGAGTACGTCGTGATGGTGCGCCCGTTCGAGGACGGCATGGCGATGCACCAGCTGCGCTACCCCGACGAGATCAAGTCGTGGAGCGAGGTGCCGATCGGCAAGCTGCCCTCGGCCGGCAAGGCCGAGTTCGGGCTCGCGAAGCAGATCATCGATCAGCTGCGCCACGACACGTTCGATCCGACGCAGTACTCCGACGAGGTGAAGGACCGCGTTCGCAAGCTGATCGCGAAGAAGGCGAAGGGCGGCGAGATCGTCGCGCCACCCGAGGCACCGAAGCCGGTCGTCACCGATCTGATGGAGGCGCTGAAGGCATCGCTCGCCGGCGAGAAGCCGGCCAGCAACGGCCGCTCGAACGGTCACGCGAAGAACGGCCGCGCGAAGGCAAGCAAGCGCCGGTCACATGCGCCGGCGAAGCGCGCGTCGACGAAGTCGCGGCCGCACGCGGCGCGCGGTCACGCGTCACGCAGCTCGAGCAAGCGCGCCCACAGCTAGGCGCCGGACTACGGCGTTGCCGTGGGATCGACCGGCTCGGCGTCGTCGGCGCCGGTCGTGTCGACCGACTTCCAGCGCTTGTTCTTGACGTAGATGTCGCTCGCGAGGCCGACCGCCGCGAGCGTGCGGATCAGCATCCAGCCGCTGTCGAGCTCGAACCACTTCATCGAGAACTTCGCCGAGCGCGGCCAGCGATGGTGGTTGTTGTGCAGCTCTTCGCCGCTGCAGATGATGCCGATCGGCATGATGTTGCGGCTCGTGTCGGTCGTCTGCCAGTTGCGGTAGCCGACCGCGTGGCCGATGCCGTTGATGAAGCCGGCCGCCCACAGCGACACCCAGATGATCTGGACCCCGTACGCGACGAGGCCCGGGCCGATGCCGAACACCGCCATGTCGAGCAGCAGCATGAGGACGAGGCCGAGGTTGTCGTGCTTCTCGTAGACGTTGCGCTCGAGCCAGTCGTTGGGGCAGTTCGCGCCGTACTTCTCGATCGTCTCGGGCTTCATCGCCTCGCGGCGGTAGTACCAGTAGCCGAGGAAGAAGATGCGCGGCAGGCCGAACAGCAGCGGCGAGTGCGGGTCGCCTTCGCTGTCGGTGTAGACGTGGTGCTTGCGATGAACCGCGACCCAGCGGCGCGTCGGCGTGCCGGTCGAGAACCACAGCCAGAACCGCATGATGTGCGCCGGGATCGGGTGCAGCGTCACCGCGCGATGCGCGATCGAGCGGTGCGCGAACACGCTGAGGCACAGGATCGAGAACCACCCACCGATCGCGGCGACAACGATTGCGAGTAGCACGCCGGGTTTCTAGCACGGACGGCCCGCGGAGCGTCAACTCCAGCGAGGCCCCGGCGCCCCGCGTCACCGGGGACCGGCCGGGTCAGTTCTTGACGTGAACCGTGACCTCGGCCGACAGGCCCGCACGGAGGTCGCGGGAGGGCGGCTTCTTCCACGTGATCTTGACCGGCACGCGCTGGACGACCTTGACGAAGTTGCCGGTCGCGTTGTCGGGCGGGATCAACGAGAACCTGGCGCCGGTCGCCGGCGACACGGTGTCGACCACGCCCTCGAACTCCTCGCCCGGGTACGCGTCGATCTCGATGTCGACCGGATCGCCGGGGACCATGCCGCGGATCTGCGACTCCTTGAAGTTCGCGACGACGTAGGTCTGGGTCGGCACGAGCATCAGCAGCGCCTGGCCGGGCTGGACGGTCTGGCCGACGTGCGCGGCGAGCTTGGAGATCGTGCCCGCGCTCGGCGCGGTGATCGTCGCGTACGAGCGCATGAGCTTCGCCTTGTCGCGGGCGACCGTCGCCGCCTTGAGGCGCGCGGCGGCGAGCTCGCTGTTCGCGCGGGCCGCGGCGACCTGCGCCTCGACCGGCGTCGATTGCGTCACGCGACCCTTCGCCTCGACCACACGCGACGACGCGAGCCGCTTCTGCTCGCGCGCGTTGCCGAGCTGCGCGGTCGCCGCGTCGAGCGCCGCCCGCGAGACGTCGTGCTGCTGCTGCGCGCGGTCGAGCTCGCGCTTCGTGATCGCTTCCTTGGCGAACAGCTGCTTCGCGTTCGCGAGCTCGGTGTCGGCGACCTGGAGGTCGGCCTTCGCCCGGGCGCCGGCGGCCTCGGCGGCGTGCACCATGTCGTCCGACGCGCGAACCGATGCGTCGGCACCGGTCAGCTGCGCCTTCGCCGACGACAGACCGCCCGACGAGCTGGACTCGACGACCGCGACCTGCGCGTCCGCCGCGTCCTTCTGCGCCTTCGCGGCCTCGAGCTCGGCCTCGGTGCGCGCGACCTCGACGTCGAGGTCCGCCGGATCGATCTCGAACAGGACGTCGCCGGCCTTCACGCTCTGGTGATCGACGACCTTCACGTTCTTGATCACACCGCCGACACGTCCTGCGAGCGGGACGACGTCCGCGTCGACCTGCGCGTCGTCGGTCGACTCTTTCCCGGCGGTCCACCAGTGGTGGAGACCCCACGCGGCCGCGACGACGGCGGCTACGATTCCGAGGATGAAATATGCGCGGCGTGCCTTGGGCTTCATGACTCTTACTCCACGGACAGTTCGACGTGCGCCTTCTCGCCCTTCTCGCGCTTGACGCGCAAGAAGATGAGCATCGGCATGACGGCGATGAACATGATGGTCTGCAGGATGAACGTCTTGTCGAAGCCGATCACGGTGCCCTGCAGAGCGGCGCGGCCGGCGAATGTCTTGGCGGCGAGAGCGCCGGCGATATCGGGTGACAGGCCGCGCGCGAGGAGCGCGGTCTTGGTCGCCATGAACTGCGCGGCGACCTCGGGCCGCAGCGCGGTGATGCTCGGCATGATGCCGGACGCGGCCTCGCTGCTGTAGCGCGTGAACAGCGTCGCGAACACCGACAGACCGATCGAAGCGCCGATCTGACGGACGAAGCTGTTGACGCCGGCGGCGCCGGCCATCTGGTGGCGCTCGATGCCCGACAGCGAGGCGGTCGTCAGCGGAACGAACAGGAACGCGAACCCGACGCCGGTGATCGCGAGCGGCAGGATCAGCAGGTGGCGCGCCGTCATCAGCGAGATGTCGGCCATCATCCAGCTGCCGAGCGCGGTCATGATCATGCCGAACGCGACGAGCACCGCGGGCGAGACCTTGTTGTAGAGCCGGCCGACAAACGGTGACGCGACCATCATCGCGAGCGTGCGCGGGATCAGGACGATGCCCGACTGCGTCGCGGTGAAGTGCATCAGCTCCTGCGTGAAGACCGGCAGGAGCAGCATCGAGCCCATCAGCATCGCGAACACGATCGAGCCGATGACCGTGCCGGACGCGAACGTCGGGTCCTTGAACAGGCGCAGGTCGACGACGGGCGCGGCGGCGGTCAGCTCGCGGATCACCCAGGCGGCACCACCGACGACGGCGATGAACGTCGCGATCTGGATCTTCGTCGAGTCGAACCAGTCCTCCGAGGCGCCCTCCTCGAAGACGTACATCATGGCCGCGATCATGATCGTCATGAGCACGAGACCGGCGATGTCGAGGTTCTTGCGCATCAGCTGCGCGCGCTCGCGGTTCGCGGCGAGCACGTCGGCAGGCTCGTGGACGTTGCGCCACGTGAGGTAGATGCCGAGGATGCCGACCGGCAGGTTGACGTAGAAGATCCACGGCCACGTCGCGTTGTCGGTGATGTAGCCGCCGAGCACCGGACCGACCGCGGGGCCGATCATGATGACCATCGAGAACAGGGCCATCGCCATGCCCTGCTCCTCGGGCGGGAACGTCTGGCGAAGGATCGCCTGCTGCGTCGGTTGCAGCGCGCCGCCGCCGAGGCCCTGGAGCACGCGCCACAGGACGAGCATCTCGAGCGAGCGCGCGGTCCCGCAGAGCACCGAGCCGAGCGTGAACAGGATCAGCGACACCACATACACGCGCTTCTGGCCGAAGAACGAGCCGAGGAAGCCCGTCAGCGGCATCACGAGCACCATCGCGATCATGTAGGCCGTCGAGATCCAGGTGATCTCCTGGAGGCTCGCGCCGAGCTCGCCGCGGATCGACGGCAGCGCGACGTTGACGATCGACGTATCGATCGTCGCCATCAGCGAACCGAACGCGATCGAGATCGCGACGGTCCACTTGCCCGCCTGCGGCGTGATGACCTGCTTCTCCATCAGGTCCTCCGCGCGCCGTCGAGGATGATGTCGACGAGCGGGTCTGCCTCGTCGACGAAGACGCCGCCGTCGGCTGCTCGACGCAGCAGCACGGTCTTGAGCGAGCCCTGGAGCATCATCGTGAGGAGCGCCGCGCGCTTCGGATCGATCACCTTCTCGGCAACGCCGGCGGCGACGATCGACTCGATCTGCGCGAGCCACTCGGATGCGCCGGGCGACGAGCTGAGCTTCAGGTGCTCGGTCTCGATCGCGACCTTCACGAACCGGCGATGCTCGTCGAACGTGGCGAAGACATCTCGCATGTACTGGCGGAGCCTCTTCTCGAACGGGAGTTGCGACGCGTTCGCGATGGCGGCCGCGAGCTTGGGCCGGAGCATCGCGCGCCGCGAGTCGAACAGCGCGCGAATCATCGCGTCGCGATCTGCGAAATAGTTGTAGAGCGTTCCCACCGCGACGCCCGCGCGACGTGCGATCTGCGCGAGCGGGGCACCGTGCAGGCCACGCGTCGCGATCAGCTCCTCCACCGCGTCGAGGATCTCCGCACGGACCGCCTCCCGCATCTGCGTCTTCAGCGCGCGGACCTGCTGGCCGGTGCGGCCCTTACGCTTCTGTGAATCCAGATTCACGGCGATGAATCTATATTCATCATCGCAACTCGGCAATGCCCTCGCGTGGCATGTGCCTCGCAACGGTCTTTCTACGGAGATGCCATGAAGACCTATCAGCGGATCGCTCTCAGCCTCGCTGCCGCCGGTGGCGTGATCACGGCCTGTTACCGTCGTGAGGTTCAGCCGATGGGGCCGACCCCCGGTCCGCTGATGCCCGAGGCGCCGGCGCTCGCGCCGCGGCCCGATGGTGGCGTGCCGGTGCCGCAGACGCCGCAGGCGCAGCACGTGGTCATCCGGCCGGGCGGCGAGCTGGCGGATACGGGAGCGGTCGTCGATCCGAAGGATGACCAGCAGGCGGGGCAGGTGGGTGATTCGCAACAGGTCGCGCCGGACGTGCCGAACGACGCGGGTGTCCCGGATAGCCCGGCCGATCTCCCCGAAGAGGTCCCCGACGCCGGCGTGATGCTCGATGCCGGCGTGCCGATCCAGAACTAAGGACTCGACGCCAGGCGCTTGATGAACGGGACGACCTGACGGTTCGCGACGTCCTCGGCGACGGCCTCGAGGCAGTCGCGCATGCCGCCGGCGATCTCGCGATCGGTGCTACCGGTCGTCGCCTTCGCAGAGCCCGACGCGCTCGCGGCCTTGTTCGCCTCCCACTTCTCGCCGCCGTCCTTGCCGCCCCACGGCGCGACCCGGATCGCGACCGTGCACGCGATCAACGTCTTCCTGCCGTCCTTCATCACCTCGATCTTCTTGACGGTCGACGCGACGATGTACGCCTGCGACTTGCTCGACGACAGCTCCTTGCTCGTCGGGAGGCCGCCGGGCCAGCTCGTCGAGTAGCCCATCTTCTCGATGCTGCGCTTCACGATCTTCGCGAGGCGATCGGGCGCGTCCTTCGGGGCGCGCTTGCTCAGATCGGTCGCGGCGTCGATGTTGACGAACACGGCGGGCGCACCGGCAACCGCCTTCGCTGCCTGGCGAAGGCCCGCGAGCGCCTTCAGCGTCTTCGCCGCGGTCTGCTTCACCTTCGCGTCGCGATCGCTGCGCGCTGCCCGCTCGAGTGCGTCGAATGCGAGCTCGCGGGCGTCGTCGGCGGTCTTCGCGTCGATCATCTTCTCGAGCGCGAGCGCCGAGACGCGGCGGATCGTCGCGTCGTCGTCGTTGTTGAGCGCGCCGGACACCGCGAGCACCGCGCGCGGATCCTTCGACTTCGAGAGCGAGAGCGTCGCGGCGAGGCGGACCTTCGGCGGCCGACCGGTCGAGAGCTCCTTCACGTTCTGATCGATCTGATCTGCGCGCGCGCTATCAGCGCAAAGGAGCAAGCAAGCGGTGATCACCGCAAGCGCGCGCGACATCGCGTTCGAGATTAACACGCGCTTAATTCGGTGAGCAGGCGTACACCGACCCTGCAGTACGCAGAACGGAGCGGAGGTAGACTCCACGCGGTGAGCATCATCGATAGCCTTCGTGTGGTCGGAGCGATGGCACGGGTGACGGCGCCGTCGCTGGTCGACATCGCGCGCAACTCGCTCGATCGTCACTCCGTCGACGAGCGCGCGCGATGGTTCGGCAAGCGCGTCGTCGAGCTGCTCGAGATCGAGCTCGTGGTCCACGGAGCTGAGCGGGTTCCACCGGGACGCGCGTACGTCTACATGTCGAACCACCAGAGCCACCTCGACATCCCGATGCTCTACGCGTC
The DNA here is from genome assembly GCA_023386455.1 of Pseudomonadota bacterium. GTDB lineage: Bacteria > Myxococcota_A > Polyangia > Haliangiales > Haliangiaceae > JABFXX01. The sequence continues at coordinate 7,262 of JAEWJO010000103.1, forward strand.
GCTGCCGGCATCGACGATCCGGATGCTCGCGAAGAAGGAGCTGTTCCAGATCCCGCTGTGGGGTCGCGGGCTGCGCGAGGCCGAGTTCATCGAGGTCGATCGCACGCACCCCGCAAAGGCGCGGTCGTCGATCGAGTACGCGAAGAGGCTCGTTCGCGATGGCGTGAGCATCTATCTCGCTCCCGAAGGCACGCGGTCCCGCGACGGCAAGATCAACCGCCTGAAGAAGGGCGGGTTCCACCTGGCGGTCGACACCGGCACTCCGATCGTCCCGGTCGCGATCGCCGGCACGATCGACATCCTGCCGCGGGGCGGCCGGGTCATGCAGCGCGGCAAGACGGTCGAAGTGACCATCGGCGCACCGATTTCTGTCGAAGGTCGCAGCCTCGATGACCTCGCCCGCGAGGTCTCCGAATTCTTCAAGCGACATGTCGAGAGGTAGCCGAGACTACGAGGATTTCCCGATGTCGTCGGTAGCCGCCTTCGCACCGCGTCAGCGCCCCCGATCTGCGCTATCTTGATTGCCGTGACCTGGGTCGTGCCGTTGGCGCTCGGGGGCCTCGCCATCCTCGTGATGGTGACGTTCACGATGTTATCCGCCCGGCGGCGACATCACGCCACGATCGCGCCCGCGCAGGTGGTCGGTCCACGCGTCCTCGTTCACGACATCAACGACGATCGGTGCACCGGCTGCGACGCGTGTGTCGCGGTGTGTCCGACCAATGTCCTCGACCTCGTCGCGAACAAGAGCCGCGTCCTGCGGTTCCACGACTGCATCCAGTGCGAGCAGTGCATGTTCGTGTGCCCGACCGAGGCGCTCGTCATGTTCCCCGAGGGCGCCGCGCCACCGCCGCTCAAGATCCCCGAGATCGACGAGAACTTCCAGACCGCGGTCCCGGGCCAGTACCTGATCGGCGAGGTCGCCGGCAAGCCGCTCGTCAAGAACGCGGCGAACCTCGGCCGCTCGGTCATCGAGCACATGCTGACGACCGGGCTCTATCCCGGTGCGCTCGGGCCGGCGACCGAGAGCGTCGTCGACGTCGTGATCGTCGGCTCGGGTCCCGGTGGCCTCTCGGCGGCGCTGACCTGCATCCAGAAGGGCCTGTCGTACGTCGTGCTCGAGAAGGAGCAGGACGTCGCCTCGACGATCTCGCGGTACCCAAAGGGCAAGCTCGTCATGGCCGAGCCCTACGACACCGAGAACCTGTCGTTCCTCCCGGTGTTCGACTCGTCGAAGGAGCAGCTCATCCCGATCTGGAAGGAGCTGATCGATCGCGTCCAGCTGCGCATCCAGAAGGGCGAGTCGGTCGAGTCGATCCAGAAGACCGGCTCGGGCTCGTTCGAGACGCGCACGACGGTCGCGACCTATCACAGCCAGCGCGTCGTGCTGTCGATCGGTACGCGCGGCAAGCCGCGTACGCTGAACGTTCCGGGCGAGAACCTGCCGAAGATCTTCAGCCTGCTCGAGGATCCGGACATGTGGACCGGCCGCAGCGTGCTCGTGGTCGGCGGTGGTGACTCCGCCTGCGAGGCCGCGCTCGCGCTCGCAGACTCCGGCGCGAAGGTGATCATTTCGTACCGCGGCAAGGGCTTCAACCGCGCCGCCCCCAAGAACAAGAGCGCGATCGAGCGCTACGCCGCCGAGGGTCGCATCAAGGCGAAGCTCGGCTCGCAGGTCCTCCAGTTCGAGCCCGACTCCGTGACGATGGCGCTCGGCGATGGCTCGCAGAAGCGCTACCCGAACGACGCCGCGTTCGTGCTGATCGGCGCCGATCCGCCGGTCGCGTGGCTCGAGAAGGTCGGCATCCGCTTCGTCGAGCGTCCGCACCAGTTCCAGTTCGGCAAGTCGGACGACATCGTCCGCCGCTTCGTCGCGCGTGCCGCGGAGTGTCCCGAGGACGCCGCGCGCGCGGCCGCCCAGATCCTCGGCGGCTCGACCGGCCTCGAGCCGTCGCGCGCCGCCGCCGTCGCATCGCTGCCGATGCCGATGGGCGGCGACAACGTCCGCGGGCCGAAGAAGTGGCTGCGCTCGGCGACGAGCATCTTCTCGACGCGCGGCAACTCCGTCGTCAGCCAGATGCCGAAGCCCGACCGCGACAAGTCCGGCGTCGGCAAGAGCAAGAAGCTCGACGCGCCGATGCCGCTCTCCGAGTTCGCGAAGCGCCAGCGCACGCAGGGGCACGGCCACAAGGACGGTCACACCGGTCACGGCCGGCGCGACCAGCTGACCGCCGGCGAGCGTACGCGCATCCTGCGCATGCTCCGCGACGAGGGCGGCCGCATCGCCGACGAGGAGTCGCAGGTCCACATCGGTGCGGTGCCCGCCGCCAAGTACGACTTCGACTTCGACGACGAGGCCGCGCCGCCGCCGCCGCCGTCGTCGCAGCTGCGCGCCGACGTGCCCGCGAAGCCGGCACTCGTCGTCGGTCTCGCGCAGGCGCGCAACAAGCGCCAGACCGGTGGCCCTCAGCTCACCAACCCGCGCACGAAGCCGACGACGCAGGCGCCGCCTGCCCCGCAG
>JAEWJO010000155.1 GCA_023386455.1 Pseudomonadota bacterium
ACCTGCACGTCCGCGGCACGGTGGCGCCGCTGACCCGCTGCGACTCGCCGCTGTTCTCCGGCGGCGCGAACGCCGTGCTCGTCTGCCCGACGGGCACGACGTGCACCGGTACGCCTGCGACGTGCCAGTAGACCTCGCCGTCGACAGCGGGTTGCGACTCGACGCGCGCACGAAGCTCCGGCTCCGGCGCGACGTCGCGCGCATGGTGAAGGCCGCCGCGCTGTCGGAAGGGCGCAAAGATCTCGAGGTCGCGGTGCGGCTGTGCGACGACGCGGCGATCCACGAGCTCAACCGCGATTACCGCGGCAAGAACAAGCCGACCGACGTCCTCGCGTTCGCGCAGCGCGAGGCGGAGACCGCGGACAGTGCGCTGCTCGGCGACATCGTGATCAGCGTGCCGACTGCGAAGCGCCAGGCGAAGAAGGGCCTCTACGCCGAGCTCCTCCACCTCGCGTCGCACGGGCTCTGCCACCTCCTCGGCTACGACCACCGCGATGACGACGAAGAGCGCGAGATGAACGAGCGCGCCGCGGCGCTGCGCAAGGAAGCCGCGCGCGCCGGCCGCGTCCGCGCAGCCTGACTACTTACTCTCGATGCGCGTCGTCAGCGACCACACGCGCGCGCCGACGAACACGTCGAACAGGTGCTGGTCGAGCTGGCCGCGCTTGACGTCGGACGCGAGGATATCGAGCGCCTTCTCGACGGGCATCGCCTTCTTGTACGGGCGGTCGCTCGCGGTGAGCGCGTCGTAGATGTCGCTGATCGCCATCATGCGCGCCGGCACCGGGATCTGGTCGCCGCGCAGCTTGTTCGGGTAGCCGGTGCCGTCGAGCTTCTCGTGGTGCGCGCCCGCGATCTCGGGGACGTCGCGCAGCGTGCGGCTCCACGGGATGCGGACGAGGAAGTTGTACGTGTGGACGACGTGGCTGTTGATCTCGAGGCGCTCGTTGTCGGTCAGCGAGCCGCGCCGGATCTGCAGGCACGACGCCTCGTCGTGCGTCAAGAACGGCAGTGCCTGTCCGGCCTCGTCGCGATACGACATGCCCGAGAGCTCGGCGAGGCGCTCGAACCCGCCCTGGTCGAGCACGGTCGGCTCGTTCGCCTGGAGGATGAACTGGATGATGTTGTCGAGCTCGGCGACCTTGCCGACGATGTCCTTGTCGACGGCGGCGAGCTCGGCGGCGACCTGGTCGCGCGACGCCTCCATCAGGTAGCGGACCTTGTTCTCGAGCCCCTCGATCTTGTAGCCGCGCTTGATCAGCTGGAACCGCTGCAGGATCAGCTCGCGCTCGTGCTCGTAGAGCTTCTTCGCCTTGACGAGGATGTGCTCGCGGACGCCGACCTTGCCGAAGTCGTGGAGCAGCGCCGCGTACTCGATCTGCGTCAGGTCGTCGCGCGAGAACCGGACCTCGCGGTAATGGCCGCTCTCGGTGCGGTTGACGGCGCGCGCGAGGCCGACCGTCAGCTCGGCGACGCGCTCGGAGTGACCGGACGTCGTCGGATCGCGCGACTCGATCGCGGTGACCGCGGCCTTCACGAAGCTGTCGAACAGCGTCTTGACCTCCTCGTAGAGGAGGACGTTCTCGAGCGCGATGCCGGCCTGCGAGGCGAGCGCCGCGACGTACGCCTCGGAGATGTCGTCGAACGGCACGACGCCGTCCTCGAAGTCCGCCGGCAGATCGAGCTGGATCCAGCCCTTCGCGCGCTTGTTGATCAGCTGGATGACGCCGATCACCTCGGCGCGGGCCGAGATCATCGGGACCGCGAGCACCGAGCGGGTCTGGTAGCGGTACTTGTCGTCGAAGCTGCGATCGTGGACGAAGCCCCACGGGTTGTTTCCCGCGCCCGGCTCGTCGAGGTTGTAGAGATCGGGGACGTTGATGCGATCGCCGGACAGCACGCACGTGCCGACGATCGACGACGCCGAGACCGGCATCGTGAAGCCGGCCGGCTGGACGTTGCGTGAGTCGTTCTGCGAGACCGCGAACCGCAGCGAGCGATTCGAGATCTCCTCGTCGGTCCCCTCGACGATGTACACGCTGCCGGCATCGGCATTCGTGACCTCGCAGGCGCGGCGCAGGATGATCGCGAGCAGCGACTGGATGTCGCGCTCCTGCGATAACGCGCGGCCGATCGAGCTCAGCATGTCGTTCTCGTGCCGGCTCCGCTCGAGCTCGAGCTCGAGTGCGGCCGACTGCATGCGCATCGCGATCGCATCGGCGCGCGTGCGCAGCAGGAGCAGGAGGCGAACCATCGCGATCGGCGAGACGATCGCGGTCAGGTCGGCGTCGCTCGGTGCGGCGTCGAGGCGCGCCTCCTCGAGCTCGGCATCGGAGCCGACCATGATGAGGCCGTAGTTGCCGGAGCGCGCGCGGACGAGGTGGGGCGCGAGCGCCTCGGGGTTCTTCCACACGTCGGGCCACGCGAGCACGAGCAGCACCGGGCTGCGCGAGCGCTGCGCGACGACCTCGAGCTCGATCCAGCCGTCGCCCTGGCGGCGCACGCGATAGCCGGTCATGCGCCGGTCACGCGCAACCGCGTTGACCAGGTCGTCTGGCGAGCCCACCACCATGCTTACGAGTCTAGCTCGTCGCGCTTGTCTTGTGGTGACGGTGCGCCGGCGTCGCTGCGGCCGCGGGCCGCCTCCTCGCGCTGCTCGGACCGCGCACGGTCCCGTGCGTCGTAGGCGCGGATCAGCGCCGCGACGAGCGGGTGGCGGACGACGTCGGCGTCGGAGAACTCGATCGTGCCGATGCCGCGGATATCGCGGACGAGGTCGAGCGCGTCGCGCAAACCGCTGCGCTGTCCGGACGGCAGGTCGGTCTGCGTGATGTCGCCGGTGATGACGACCTTCGCGCCGTAACCCATGCGCGTGAGGAACATCTTCATCTGCGCGGGCGTCGTGTTCTGCGCCTCGTCGAGGACGATGAAGGATTCGTTCAACGTACGGCCCCGCATAAAGGCGAGCGGCGAGACCTCGATGACGTTGTCCTCCATGAACCGCGTCATCTTCTCGGGCTCCATCATGTCGCCGAGCGCGTCGAACAGCGGGCGCAGGTACGGATCGACCTTCTCCTCGAGCGTGCCCGGGAGGAAGCCCAGCTTCTCGCCGGCCTCGACCGCGGGGCGCGTCAGGATGATGCGGCGAACCTGCTTGTCGAGCAGCGCGCGGACGGCGAGCGCCATCGCGAGGTATGTCTTGCCCGTGCCGGCGGGCCCGACCGCGAACACGATGTCGTTGGCGCGAACGAGATCGACGTAGCGCTTCTGCGTCGCCCCCTTCGGCGCGATCGGCCGGCCGGCGCGCGGCGTGATGATCGTCTCGCCGAACACGGCGCTGATCGACTGCTTCGCGCCGTCGTCGCCCTGGAGCAGCCGGACCGCGCGCACGACGTCGTCGCTCGACAGCGGCTTGCCCTCGAGCGCGAGATCGTAGAGCTGCTCGAGCGCGCTCTTGGCGGTCTCGGTCGCGGTCTCGTCGCCCTCGATCGTGATCTCGTTCCCGCGCAGGTGCACCTCGGCCCCTGCCGTTCGCTCGATCAGCTTGAGCCGGCTGTTGTTGCTCCCACACAGCGCCTGGAGCGCCTGGGGATCATCGAATGCGAGTTTCTCGCGAATGAGCTGCTTTGCCACGACGGAGCGGGCGGTATAGCACGAGGTATGAAACCCGGAAGCTCGCTCGCCGGCCTGGTCGACATCATGGACACGCTGCTCGCGCCCGGCGGATGCCCGTGGGATCGCGAGCAGACGCTCGACTCGCTACGGCCGTTCCTCGTCGAGGAGACCTACGAGGTGCTCGACGCGCTCGCGCGCGACAACCCCGCCGACCACTGCGAGGAGCTGGGCGACCTGCTCATGCAGGTGGTCTTCCAGGCCGCCCTGCGCCGCCAGCAGGGTCACTTCGATATCGACGCGGTCGTCGCCAGCATCTCCGAGAAGCTGATCCGCCGGCACCCGCACGTGTTCGCGAAGGCCGAGGGCGTCGACACGTCCGAGAAGGTGCTCGCCCAGTGGGACCAGATCAAGCAGGCGGAGAAGGCCGAGAAGGGGACCGCCAAGAAGCGGACCCTCGATGGCGTCCCCCAGGGCCCTGCCCTGGCCCGGGCCCAGAAGCTCGGCTCCCGCTGCGGCAAGATCGGCTTTGACTGGCCGGGCTGGGAGGGGTCGTTCGCCAAGGTCGAGGAGGAGGTCCGGGAGGTCCGCGAGGCGATCACCGAGAAGACTCCGGATGAGGTGCATGCCGAGATCGGCGACCTCCTGCTGGCGGTCGTGAACCTCAGCCGCAAGGTCGGGGTCGATGCCGAGAACGCCCTGGTCGATGCGACCCAGAGGTTCCAGCGCCGGTTCGAGGTCGTCGAGGACCTGCTCGCCGAACGGGGCAAAACGCCTCAACAATCCAGCCTCGAGGAGATGGATGGCCTCTGGGACCAGGCTAAGAAGTTGCTCCGGGGAAAGTGACGCTTTTTTGTGCACCCGCGATCGAGTGGATGAGATCTCGGCAAGATCCCGGTGGCGATCACATCCCCCTCCGCAGTTTATCCACAGCGGATGGTGGGCGAACCTGACTCAAGGTCCCGAGGCTCCGGGCACTTGGCATTGACACCCCGGCATGGAGCGGGGTACACGATGCGCCCTTTAGGAGTGTACCCATGGCCAATATCAAGTCGGCCCAGAAGCAGAACCGCAAGATGATCAAGAATCGCGCGCGCAACCGCGCCGCGATGGGATCGCTCCGTACCGCCGTCAAGGCGGCGCGCGCGGCGGTCGACGGCAAGGCCGCGAACGCGGCAGAGCTCGTGAAGAGCGCCGTCTCGATCATCGACAGTGCCGTGACCAAGGGCATCGTCAAGCGGCAGACCGCTTCGCGCTACGTCTCGCGCCTCGCGCACCGCGCGGCGCAGTAGTCCCCTTCTCTCTCTTCCGCCGACGACGACGCTCAATTCTCGGTGTCGTCGTCGCTCGCGTCACCGCCCTGCGCGGTGATGCCGTACTTGCGCAGCAGCTTGTGCAGGTACTTGCGATCCATGTCCGCGTCGCGCGCGGCCTTGGAGATGTTGCCTTCGGCGCGCTTGATGAGCCACGAGAGGTAGCGCCGCTCGAACAGCTCGTTCCACTTCTCCTTCGTGTCGCGGAACGACAGCCCCGGCTCGAACTCGAGCGCACCGCCGAGCTGCACGCCCTTCGCTGCAGCCGCGGTGTCCGGACCGAGCGGCGCGACGAGCATGCCCGGGTCGGCGCCGAGCGCGAGCGCGCGCTCGATCACGTTGCGTAGCTCGCGGACGTTGCCCGGCCAGTCGTGCGCCATCAGCGCGGCGCGCGTCGCGTCGGACAGCTGCACGCCGCCCTCGGGCGCGAGCTTCTTCAGCATGTGATCGATCAGCAACGGGATGTCCTCGCGGCGCTCGCGGAGCGACGGCGCGGTGATCGGCACGACGTTCAGACGGAAGTAGAGGTCCTCGCGGAACTTGCCCTTCTCGACCTCGCTGCGCAGATCCTTGCGGGTCGCCGCGATCACGCGGAGATCGACCTTGAGCGTCTTCGTCCCGCCGACGCGGCGCAGCTCGCGCTGCTCGAGCACGCGCAGGAGCTTGGGCTGGAGGTCGAGCGAGAGCTCGCCGAGCTCGTCGAGAAACACCGTGCCGCCGCTCGCGAGCTCGAACGCGCCCTGGCGCGCGGAGACCGCGCCGGTGAACGCGCCCTTCTCGTGACCGAACAGCTCGCTCTCGATCAGCGTGCCGGCGACCGCACCACAATCGACGACGATGAACGGCTTGTCGCCGCGCGGCGCCAGCTGGTGCAGCGTGCGCGCGATCATGTGCTTGCCGGTGCCGGTCTCGCCCTCGATGAGGA
>JAEWJO010000179.1 GCA_023386455.1 Pseudomonadota bacterium
CGCGATCGCCGGCGATCGCCGTCACGGGCGGCGAGAACGTCACACCGCCGTCGAGCGATGCGCGAACGCGCAGGCCATTGGCACCGGCGCCGTACATCACGTAGAGCGCGTCGCCGCGCGCCGAGCCGCGGCGAGGACCGATCGCGAGGAGCGGTGAGCCAAGGCAGTCGCCCGGACCGTCGGGGCAGTCGGCATCGTGCACCGCGACCTGCGAGGTCCAGGTCGATCCGCGATCGGTCGAACGGACGAGGCGGATCTTCGAGCCCTCGGCGCGCGACGTCGCGTAGATGGTGCCGGTGCGGTCGCGCGCGAGCGCCGGTGCGTCACGGGCCGCGTGCGTCCTGTCGCCCGTCGTGAACACGGCAACGACGTCGCCGTCATCCAGGATGACCGCCGAAGGCCCAGCTTGATACTCGCCCGGTGCGGTCGCCGCCGCCCATGGCTCCGCCGTGGCGAACGCGAGATCGCGTCCGTTCGTCGTCGGGCAGCCCGCGCGCGGAATGATCGCCGCGAAGTTCGGCACGAGGCACGCGTGCCACGCGGGATCGCAGACGTAGCCCTCGTCGGCGCGACAGTCCGCGTCCGACGTGCAACGCGCCGCACACAGCTCGCCGGCACGGGCCGTCGCCACGCACGCACCGTCGCATTCGCTGTCGCCGCACGACGACGCGCAATAGCCACCGGGCAGCGTCGGAGACGGCGTGCACTCGAGGCCCGCGGCGCACGCGACGGTCTCGCTGCAGCGGCCTCCGCGCGCGCTCGCGACGGGCGAGTCGGGCGGAGCGGCGTCGACGGGCGGGAACCTCGGCGTGATCACCGGCGTGTCGACGGGTAACCGAGGAGGAGGACTCGCAGAAGAGCACGCAACGAGCGTGAATAGAGCGAGCCTTCGCAACGTCGAGACGATATAAGAACGCCATGCGACTAGCTATCAGCTTGCTTGTCCTCGGCTTTACGTCGACCGTCGCGTCGGCGCAGCCGCAAACCAGCCCGTCTGGAAAGCCCGCGACGCCTGCACCGACACCGACACCCGCCACGACCGCCGGGATGCCGAAGGTCGGCGACATGTTCGCGCTGACCGGCGCTGGCGACTGGCCGAAGCTCCAGTGGTCGTACGGCGCGCCGCTCGCGAGCGACGCCGCGGGCAAGGTCGTCATCCACTGGTTCTGCACGCCGAAGGTCTCGGCGTGTGTCGACGACCTCGCGCGCATCGTCACGCTGCGCGAGGCAGGCAGCGTCTACGTCGTCGCGTACATCAATGGGTCGCAGCGCGACTCGAAGAAGCTCGATCCGATCCGCGAGAGCGAGGGCGTCGGCCGCGGCACCGTCGCCTACGGCCCGAACGTGAAGAAGCTGTTCAAGCAGCTCGGCATCGCGAAGGGTCCGGCGTCGGTCGTCGTCGACGTCGACGGCAAGGTGAAGGTCGTCGCGGCAAGCGGCGACCTCAACGAGCTCGACTCGCGCGACACGATCATCAAGGCGACCGTCGACGCGATCAAGCCGTTCACGGTCACGAACGAGGGACCGACGAGCGGCAAGCCGACCGACAAGCTGACGTTCGCGATCAAGATCCACCTCGCGAGCTGGCTGACGTTCTCCCAGAAGACGCCGATGGAGTTTCACTTCACCGCGTCGAAGGACGTCAAGTGCGACGCGACGAAGCTCGGCCGCGAGCAGATGAAGATCGACGGCCGCACGCTGACCGCGCAGGTGACGTGCACGGCGCCGAGGGGGAGCTACCAGGTGCGCGGCGACATTCGCTTCGGCTACGACAATCCAGATCGCACGACCGGCCTCGGCAACGACGGCGCGAGCTGGAAGTTCGAGATCAAGCCCTAACGACGCAGCGGGATCGCGCGTGACAGAGCGCGATCGATCGATCGCGGCAGCGTGCGGAGGTCGGTGCTGTTGCCGCCGATGATCTCGAGCGTGCGGCCGAGCCGCTCGCTGAACCTCTCGACGAGCGCGCTCGCCTCCGGGTCGTTCTGCACGGCGGAGAAGAACGCCGCCCAGGTCGACGCGCACCGGCCGATCGAGCCGTGAATGCGGTCGCGCGCGACGCGAGCGCGAGCATCGTGCTTGTCGTCGTCGGGAATGCGCTCGATCGCTGCGAGCGTGTCGCCCCACGCGCCGAACAGGTCGCCGGTGTGCTTCTCGAGGTAGCCGCCGAGCTTCTTCACGCCGCGCACGGGCGCGTCGAGGTTCGCGTCGGCGATCTTGCACATGTCATCGAGGTGACCGGCGAGCTTCTGATCCGGCGCCGACGTGCTTCCCGTCAGACAGCCACCCTTGGCGAACACCACACCGCCGGCGACCAGGGCGCCGAGCACGAGAGCCGTCTTCTTCATGGCCGGGAAGATAGCTCGGAGGCCGGTGGAGTGTCCGGCCTGGTTGCGAGCGCGAGCACGAACCCGATCGCCGCGACCGACGCCGGCACGAGCGCCCATGCGAGCAGCCAGTGGTGGTCGATCAGCGCGCCGCCCGTCGGAGGCGCGAGCATCATCGCGAACGACGACAGCGATCCGGAGATGCCGAGCGCGACGCCCTGCTCGTGGCGGCCGGCGACCTGCGTGATCCGGCTCGTGATCACCGGGCGGAGCACGCCGTTGCCGAACGCCGACATCGTCGCGACGAGCAGGCACATCGCCACCGTGTACGCGAACCCGAGCACGACGTAGCCGGCGCTCGCCGCGACGAACCCGGCGAGCACGAGCTTGACCTCGCCGTACCGCTTGACGAGCCGGCCGATCAGGCCGCCCTGGAGCAGGATGCCGAGGAAGCCGGAGAACATGAACAAAAGGCCGACCTCGTGCGCGGTCCACGGGAACTTGCCGTCGAGCGCGGTCGCGGTCTGCAGCTGCTGGCACGGCCGGTAGGCGACGAAGATCGCCTTGTCGCCGGCGACCCACCACTCGCTGTCCGGGACCGGTTGGTGGTCGAACAGGATCGTGCCGCGCAGCGTGCTCGTCGTGTCGAGCTTGTCGTCGACGGTGAGCTTGCACATCTCGCCGGGGACCCGATGGAGGGTCTGGTGCGTCGAGAACCGGCGCTCGGCGAACAGCGCGAAGCCGCTCGTGAAGCACGAGAACGCGAACGAGAACATGAAGAACTGGAGGTAGAGGCTGCCGAGCTTGGGCCGGCGGAAGTACTCGGTGTACGTCGCGACATCGAACGCGCCGGGGCGGCGACCCGCCGGAAGCGGCGCGGTCGGTGCCGCCGACTCCTTCGGCGGGGTCTCGTTCTTGAGCAGCGTCGCCGTGCAGAAGATCGACAGCGCCGACAGGCCGCCCGCGACGACGAAGGGCACGTGCAGGCCGTACTCGGCGAGCGTCCCGCCGAGACCGGGGCCGAACATGAAGCCGATGCCGAACGCGACGCCGATGACGCCGAACGCCTTCGCGCGGTTCTCCGGCACCGTGTGGTCGGAGATGTAGGCCTGGGCGAGCGAGAGGTTTCCGGCGGTGATGCCGTCGAGGATGCGGCCGAGGAACACCATCCACAGCGAGTGCGACCACGCGAGCATGAGGAAGCCGGCGAGCGTGCCGACCTGGCTGATGAGCAGCATCCGGCGCCGGCCGACCTTGTCCGACAGGTTGCCGATGATCGGGGTCGAGATCAGCGAGCAGACCGCGTAGACCGAGACCAGCGTCGTCGCGACGAGCGGGGAGGCGCCGAACTTCTCGGCGTAGAACCCGAGCAGCGGGATCACGATCGTGAAGCCCAGGACGTCGACGAGCACGATCAGGAAGATCGGCAGGAGAGGGGACCTCTGCTTCACGGAAGCGCAGTATACTGGTCGCGCATGAGAGGTGTGGCTCTGCTCGCGCTCAGTGCGTTCCTGGCGACCGGCTCGGGTTGTTTTGGGTACAACCCCTCGGCCAAGAAGTGGGCCTACGTCGGGAATTCCGTGCTGATCGCCGGCGGAGGCGCCGCGATCGCATCGGATTTTCTGATCGAGGACGAGGGCACGTCCAACGTGCCGATGATGACGACCGGCACGGACTACGACCCGCCGTTCTCCGGCGCGATCCTCGCGGGCTCGATGCTCGTCACCGCGGGCCTCATCGGCATCATCATCAACGCGACGCGCCCGACGGTGAAGACGAGCCGCTAGCTCAGGCGGCGCACTCGCCTTCCTGGTTGACGATCTCGAACGCGCCCGACTCGCCGATGTCGATGAAGTCGTCGGCGGTCGCCGTCGTATCGTCGATCTGCGAGAGGTCCGCGATCAGCTCGCGCACCTTGTCGAGCGAGACCTCGGCCCAGAACCGGTGGCTCGTGCCACCCGACGCGATGTAGAAGTCGAGCAGCCGCTCGAGCGCCTGGCCGACCCGGCGTGCGGGCACCTTGCCGACGAGCCGGCCGAAATCGGCGCCGTCCTTTCGCATGCCCCCGCCGACGTAGAGGAGGTACAGCGGCGCCGCCTTGCCGGCGAGCTTGCGCATGCCGCCCTGGAAGCCGATCCCACCGATGTAGTGCTGGCCGCAGCCGTGCGGGCAACCCGAGATCTTGATGTCGAGGCCCTTCGCGCCACGGACGAGATCCGGGCGGCGATCGAGCATCTCGGTCAGGACTCCCGCGAGGCCCTTCGACGACGTGACCGCGAGCTTGCAGCTCGTCGCGCCCGGGCAGCTCGTGACGTCGGCGAGCGTGTTCGCGCCGCTCTTCGCGAGGCCGATCGAGACGAGCTCGCGGTGGAGCGCAGGCAGGCGCGTCGTCGGCACCCAGCGCAGCACGATGTTCTGCTCGTTGGTCAGCCGGACCTCGCCCTCGCCGAACTGCACGGCGAGCTGCGCGAGCGCGCGGAGCTGGTCTCCCGTGATGTCGCCGAGCGCCAGCCGGATCACGATCGCCGAGAACCCGGACTGCTTCTGCGGGCGCACGCTGTCGGCGGCCCACTCCGCGTAGCCCTCGCCCGGCTCCTGCACCTGCGAGAGCAGCGTGCGCCGCACCGGCGGTGCGGGCTGCTCGGGCAGGACGACCGGCGCACCGCCCTCGGCGCGGATCTTCTCGCGCTCGGCGTGGTACTCGGCGACGAAAGCCGCCTTGCCGATCTTGTCGATCGCCCACTTGAGGCGGGCCTTCGCCTTGTTGTTGCGGTTGCCGATCCGATGGAACACGCGGACGATCGCGTCCGCGGCCTCGTAGACCTCGGCGACCGGGATGAACTCCTCGACGACCATCGCCTCGCGGCGCAGCGTCGACAGGCCGCCGCCGGCCACCAGCTGGAAGCCGGGCTGGCCGTCCTTCACGCGCGCGAGGAAGCCGAGGTCGTTGATGAACGCCTGCGAGCAGTCGGTGCCACAGCAGCCGCCGATCGATGGCTTCAGCTTGCGCGGCAACGTCGAGCTGTACGGCCCGCGCAGGAGGTGGCGCGCGAGTCCGTCGAGGTAGGGCGTCACGTCGAACGGCTCGTCCTTCGCGACACCGGCGAGCGGGCAGCACGTCCAGTTGCGGACGGAGTGGCCGCACGCTTCCTTCGTCGTGATGCCGGCGTCGGCGAGGATCCGCAGCGCGGCCTCGGCATCGCTCAGCGGAACGAAGTGGTACTGCACGTTCTGCCGCGTCGTGACGTGACCCTTGCCGTGGCCGAACTTGTCGGCGACGTCCGCGAGCGCCTCGAGCTGGCGCGGCGTCGCGATGCCGCCGGGCAGCTTCGCGCGGATCATCTGGAAGCCATCCTGGCGCTGGCCGTACACGCCGTTGAGCAGGCGGAACGAGCGCCAGTCGTCGGGCGACAGCTCGCCGCGCTCGAACGCCTCGAGCCTCGTCACGAACAAGTCGACGTCCTCGTGGCGCGCGAAGCCGAGGCGGCCAACGGGCGTGGGCGTGACGGGAGGCGTTGCATCGATGACACTCATGATTTCCTCGCTTCGAGTGCGCCGAGAGAGTCCGGCGCGGCGTAGTCGTTCGTGATCTGCGTGGCGAGCTCTACGAGGGCGCCGACGACGACGATGCCGGCGAGCTCCGAGTCGATGTCGGCGGTCGAGAGCGTGTCGAGCGTGCCGAGCCAGCGCGTCGAGCCGTCGTGCGATGCGCCGAGCACGATCGCGGCCGGCGTCGTCGCTGCCCAGCCGCGCGCCTGCAGGCGAGCGGCGAGCTCGCCACGCGTGCGCAGGCCCATCAGCACGACGAGCGTGAGCGAGCCCGGCGCGATCGAGTCGATCGCGGGACCGTATGCGCTCGCGGCGTGACCCGACAGCACGGCAAAGCCGGCAGAGAGACCGCGATGCGTGACCGGGATGCCCGCGAGTGCGGGCGCGGCGATCGCCGACGACAGGCCGGGCACGACCTCGTACGGGACGCCGGCGGCCTCGAGCGCGAGCGCTTCCTCGCCGCCGCGGCCGAGCACGAACGGGTCGCCGCACTTGAGGCGGACGACGCGCTCGCCACGCGATGCGGCGCGGACCATCAGGCGATGGATGCCGTCCTGGTCGATCGAGTGGCGACCGGCGCGCTTGCCGACGTAGAAGCGCTTCGCCCGCGGTGCAAGCTCGAGCAGCTGCTCCGGCGCGAGCGCGTCGTAGAGCACGAGGTCGGCACGGCGCAGGCGATCGACCGCGCGCACGGTGAGCAGCTCGGGATCACCGGGGCCGGCGCCGACGAGCGAGACAAGCGAGGGCGACCGATCGCGCGCGGAGCGGACGAAACCTGTCATGGCGTGGCTCCCGGGTGCGCGGCATGTCCGTAGATCCGTTCGAGCGCGCGCAGAAGGAGAGGGCGGCGCTCCGTCATCGGCACGCGATCGCGCTTCCACTCGGTGCGGATGCGCGTCGCGATCACGGTCCACTGATCGAGCTCGTGCGGCAGGATCGCCTCGAGCGCCTCGCGGAGTAGACC
>JAEWJO010000182.1 GCA_023386455.1 Pseudomonadota bacterium
GTGTAGTACTCGGTGTCGTCGTACGGCTCCTGGTACGAAACCGACGTCGTCTCGTAGGCGGTGTACGGCACCGACTCGGTCCAGTCGGCGGTCAGCGTCACCGGCTGCTCGGTGAACCGCGTCGCGATGCTGCCGTCGATCATTGCGCGCGAGCCGGTCGCGCCCGGCGAGAACCACACGCTCTTGCGCCACGCCTCCGCGAGCGACTCGTGCAGGTTCAGGATCTGCGCGTCGCTCTGGCCGGCGACCGCACCCTCGACGACGAGCTCGCCGAACAGGTTCGGCAGCGCGGGCACGGTGACCGGCGACGCGCCGAAGTGCCGGCAGTAGCGATCGACGACCCAGCTCCAGTACGGCGTCGTCGCCGTCGGCGCGAGCGCTACGCACGCGGCACGTCCGGTCGCCTCGATGCCGGCGCGGATCTCGGCGCGCCGCGATGCGAAGTCACGATAGGCGAGCAATCGCTCCGACTTCTTCGCGAGGTCCTCGGCGGCGAGCGGCCCTGCGCTGCGCGCGCGGTCGGCGACTCCACTGGCGACGTACGCGCCGGCCCACACGACCTCCTCGGCGAGCTGTGCCTCGAGCGACGGATGGATCGCACCGCCCCACGCGTCGCGCTGCTTCAGGAGCTCGGCCAGCCGCGCGAGCGCGATCTCGATGTGCGCGGCGCGTCGCTTCGCCTCGACGTCGACGAGGATCTCGCGCAGCACGCCGGTCCGGGAGGCGTCTCGACGGACGAGTGCCCCGCTGTCGTTCGGGTGCTCGGCGAGGACCTTGTCGTACAGCTCGGCCGCCTCCCGGTACCGTTTGGCCTCGTACGCGCTGTCGGCGCGGTTACGAAGCGTCGTACAGCCGATCGCGAGACTCAGAAACACGAGGAGAACGGAGCGGGACATGACCCGAACGTGCCGCCGCGATCCTGCGCCAACGTTGAGATCTCGTTACGGACTGTGAAGCACCGCCCGGCGCGGCGCGAACGCACGGGTGATGGCTTGCTCATGTCGATTGCGACCTGCGCGGCACGCGGCATCAATCGATCATGCTGGAAAAACTGCAATCTACCGTCGGTCGGACCCTGCGGCGCGTCCGCCCGGGCCTCGGCCGGATCGTCGCGCGGCGATCGGACATTGCCAGCCTTGGCCTGGCGATCCGTCTCGAGAGCCCCGCGTTCGGCGAGGGCGGCATCATCCCGGTCCGCTTCACGGCCGACGCCGACCACGAGCCGTCGTCGCCGCCGCTCACGTGGGGCGCGGTTCCGGATGGTACACGCTCGCTCGCGCTGATCGTCGAGGATGCCGATAGCCCGACGCTCTCGCCGCTCGTCCACGCGATCGCGTTCGGCATCTCGCCGCTCATCGACGAGATCGTCGATGGCGCGCTCGTCGCGGGCTCGCAGATGCTCCAGCTCGGCAAGAGCTCGTTCCTGAAGACCGGCTGGCTCCCTCCGGATCCCCCTCCCGGCCACGGCGTGCACCAGTATGCGTTCCAGCTGTTCGCGCTCGATCACGAACCGGATCTCGGCGAGCACCCGGGCCGGCACGCGCTGGTCAAGGCGATCACCGGCCACGTGCTCGGTCACGGACTCGTCGTCGGCACGTACTCGCGCTAGCGGTGTATCGTCCGCAGCGATGGGGATCCAGCGCGCGTCGCAGAGCACCGTCGCGAGCCTGTTCGAGGGCATCGCGCGGATCCGGCCGGCGCGGACGGCGATCGTCGATGGTGATCGCACCTTGACGTACGGCCAGCTCGCCGAGCGCACGCGCCGGCTCGCGAACGTGCTCGTCGCACACGGCGTCGGTCGCGGCGATCGTGTTGCGCTCGCGAGCGAGAACCGCGGCGAGGTCCTCGAGGTCTTGCTCGCAGCCGCGCGGCTCGGCGCGATCGTCGCGTGTCAGAACTGGCGGCTCGCCGCACCGGAGCGCGCGCGCTGCATCGCGCTCGTCGAGCCGCGCGTCCTCATCGGCTCGCCGCGCCACGCGCCCGACGCGGCGATCCAGTTCGGCGATGACTACGAGCGCCGGCTCGCCGTGGCGTCGTCCGACCACGCGCTCGCCGAGATCGATCCCGAGGACGCGCTCGTCATCCTCTACACGAGCGGCACGACCGGCACGCCGAAGGGCGCGACGATCAGCCATCGCGCGCAGATCGTCCGCAACCTCGTCACGCGCGCCGAGTTCGGCGTCACCCAGGACGACACGTTCGTCGCGTGGTCGCCGATGTATCACATGGGCGCCGTCGACAACTCGCTCGGCACGCTGATGGCCGGCGGCACGGTGTTCGTCGTCGATGGCTTCGATGCACCGCGCCTCGCCGACCTCGTCGCGACCGAGCCGCTCGGCTGGCTGTTGCTGATGCCCGGCATGGTCGGCCGGTTTGCCGACGAGCTCGAGCGTCGATCGATCACACCGCGCGGCGTGAAGCTGTGCGGCGTCATGGCCGACCTCGTGCCGCCGGCGGAGATTTCGCGAATCACGACGCTGCTCGGTGCGCCCTACGCGAACACGTTCGGCGCGACCGAGACCGGGTGCCCGCCGTGCTCGTCGAGCCTCATCCCGGTCGGCGTCGCCCCGACGTCGCTCGAGAAGGCGCAGAGCCCGTTCTGCGAGATCCGGCTCGTCGACCCAGAGGATCGCGACGTCCCCGACGGCTCTCCGGGCGAGCTCGCGATGCGCGGGCCGACGCTGTTCTCCGGCTACTGGAATAACCCGGAGACGAACGCGCACGACTTTCGCGGCGGCTGGTTTCACATGGGCGACGTGTTCGTCCGCCATCCCGATGGCTCGCTCGGCTTCGTCGATCGCGTGAAGTACCTGATCAAGACCGGCGGCGAGAACGTCTATCCGGCGGAGATCGAGCGCGTGATGCTGCAGGATCCGCGCGTCGCCGAGGTCGCCGTCGTGCGCGCGCCGGATCCGAAATGGGGCGAGGTGCCAATCGCGTTCGTCGCACGGCGCGACAACTCGCTCGACGAGGCCGCGCTGCACGCGCTGTGTCGCGCCGAGCTCGCCGGGTTCAAGCAGCCCAAGCAGATCCGATTCATCGCCGAGACCGAGTTCCCGCGCAGCGCCTCGGGCAAGGTCCAGCGCCACGAGCTCGAAGCACGAGTGAAGCCATGAAGACACCCACCACGAAGATCGCGACGTCGAGCGCCACGGACATCACCATCCGCGGCAAGAGCCTGTGCAGCGAGCTGCTCGGCACGGTGACGTTCACGGAGATGACCTACCTCCTGATCGTCGGCCAGCTCCCGACCCCCGCGCAGGCCGCGATCGTCGACGCGTGCCTCGTCGCGCTCGCCGAGCACGGCCTCACCCCGAGCGCGATCGCGACGCGCCTCGTCTACTCGAGCGCCCCCGAGGCGCTGCAGTCCGCGGTCGCCGCCGGTCTCTTGGGCGTCGGCAGCAGGTTCGTCGGCACGACGGAAGGCTGCGCCGCATTGCTCGAGCGAATCGTCACGTCACCCGATCGGCGTGCGGAGTGCGCCGCGATCATCGCGGAACACTCTGTTGCAAAACGGCCGCTGCCGGGCTTCGGTCACGACATCCACGTACCCGATGACCCGCGCACGCCGCGGATCTTCGAGGTCGCGCGCGCGCACGGGATCGCGGGATCCCGGATCGAGTCCCTCGAGCTCCTCGGTGCCGTGCTCGACGAGACGAAGCGCCGCCACATCACGATCAACGCGACGGGCGCGGTCGCGGCCGCACTCGGCGACGCGGGAATTCCCGCATCGGTGCTGCGCGGCTTCGCCGTGATCGCGCGGTGCGTCGGACTCGTCGGCCACATTCACGAAGAGCAGCGCGATCCGGCGATGCTGGCGATGTGGCAAGCTGCGGACCGCGCAGTCCCCTACGATCCGAACGGAGAATGACGATGAAGCTCTACATGCACCCGGTCTCGACCGCGAGCCGCCCTGTTCGACTGCTGATCGCCGAGAAGAAGCTCGATGTCCAGGAGCAGGTCGTCGACCTGATGACCGGCGAGCACTACAAGGACGAGTACAGCGCGCTCAACCCGAGCCGCATGGTCCCTATGCTCGAGGACGGCGACTTCCGCATGACGGAGAGCTCCGCGATCCTCAAGTACCTCGCCGCGACGTACAGCCTGCCCGAGTACCCGGCGGATCTGAAGAAGCGCGCGCGCATCGACGAGGTGATGGACTGGTTCAACACCCAGTTCTACCGGGACTACGGCTACGGTCTGCTCTATCCGCAGATCTTCCCGCACCACAAGCGCCCGACCGAGGACTTCCACAACGGCGTCGTGACGTGGGGCAAGGACAAGGCGAAGAACTGGTTCTCGATCCTCGACACGCACTACCTCGGCAACTCGACGTGGGTCGCCGGTGACGAGATCACGATCGCCGACTACTTCGGCGGCTGCATCGTGACGGCGGGCGAGATCATCCGCTGCACGTTCGAGGGCTTCCCGAATGTCCAGCGCTGGGTCGCGAACAT
Organism: Pseudomonadota bacterium; assembly: GCA_023386455.1. GTDB lineage: Bacteria > Myxococcota_A > Polyangia > Haliangiales > Haliangiaceae > JABFXX01. The sequence continues at coordinate 4,458 of JAEWJO010000182.1, forward strand.
GAAGAAGCTCGGCAGCTGGCCGAAGATCAACGAGGTCATGTACGGCTTCGCGGGTTCGCTCAAGGACCAGCAGTTCGAGAACGTCTGATGATCAAGGGGCTCCATCACAACGCGTATCGCTGCCGCGATGCCGAGGAGACGCGGAAGTTCTACGAGGACTTCCTCGGCCTGCCGCTCGTCAACGCGTTCGAGATCACCGAGACGAAGAGCGGACGCCTGACGCACGTCCTCCACGTGTTCTTCCAGATGGACGACGGCTCGTGCCTCGCATTCTTCGAGGCTCCCGACATGCCGTTCGACTTCAAGGAGCAGCACGACTTCGACCTTCACATCGCGCTCGAGGTGAAGCACGAAGTGCTCGAGCCGATGATGGAGAAGGCGCGCGCCGCCGGCATTCCCGTCCGCGGGATCAGCGACCACGTCATGATCGACTCGATCTACTTCCGCGATCCGAACGGGTACGTCATCGAGCTGACCGCGAAGCGGCCGGATCACGACGACCACATGGATCCGACGAAGAACGCCGCGCGCGCCACCCTCGAGAGCTGGCAGCGCGACAAGCGCTCGTTCGCGAAGTCCTAGGCGCGCCGGCGACGGCGTACTCCGAGCAGCACGAGGCCGCCGAGGAGCACGAGGCCTGCGCCGCCGTGCCGCGTCGACTGGCAGCCACCCGCCTCGACCTCGGGCATGACGCCGTCCTCGTCCGCGAGATCGTCGTCGTCTCCGATCGACTCGAAGTCGTCGCCGACGTCTGCGCTCGTCTCGGCGTCGCCGTCGGGCGTCACCGTCACCGCGAGATCGATCGTCGCGACCGTCGTCGTGCCCGCGATCAGCGCGAGGTCCGCCGAGATCGGCGTCTTCTCGGTGACCGTCGGCGCGACGATGTCGAGATCGATCACGCCCTCGCCGCCGGCCGGAATCGCCTCGGCGAGCGTGCCGACCTCGGTCGGCGAGGTCCAGCTGTCCGCGTCGTAGAGCGGGCTCGCCGTGCCGTCCGCGATCGTGATGCGCGTACCCGCCGGCCAGTCGGCGACATCGCCATTCGTGACCGTCAGCGCGTAGTGCGCGCGTGCCCCCGGCGCGACGAGGTCGGGACCCTCGACCTGCACGACCTCGAGGACGCGATGCACCGCACCGCACGTCGCGCCCTTCGCGAAGCCCTTCGCGGGTGCGGCCTTCAGGCGCGCAGCCGTCTGCGGTCCATACACGCCGTCGGTCGAGATCTTGTCCGACGGGTGGTTGCGGTTCCACAGCCGCTGGAACGCCTTCACGTCCTTGCCGCGGTTGTCGGGCGAGCTCAGGTGATCGAAGTGGACCGGATCGCCGGGCACCGAGTGCGCCCAGCCATGGTTGCGCATCGTCGTGACGCGCGAGCTCCAGTTCTGCAGATCGACCGCGCGCCCGCTCTCGTGATTCGAGCGACCGGGCAGCGCCGCCGCGGTGATGCCGCACCTGCCCTGGCGGTACCACTGGTACAGCAGGTACTGCTGCGCGACCGTGCGATAGCCGCTGTTGACGTTGACGCGTGCCGCGTTGCCCGCCTTCACGAGATCCGTGCGCGCGGTGCCATGCATGTACGGCAGGACGGCGCTGCTCGTGAACTTCACGCCGTTCGATTGCTCGAGGCGAACGAGGCTCGACGGGCTCATGCAGTCGACCTCGTTCGCGATCTGGATCGACAGGCCGCGCACCACCGACGTCGAGCAGCCGCCCGTCACCGAGATCTCGTGCGTGCTCTCGCCGTACTCGACGTCACCGTCGGGCGTCGTGCACGCGGGACTGAAGGCGATTGCGAGTAGCGCGGTGTGCAAACCGAAGCGAGCAGTAGCGGTCTTCAGACGTTCGAAACGCATTCCAGGGCTCCCTCTCCCTCATCGCGGCTCGCACCGAGCAAGAGCCGGGCCTATTCGCACACCTACATGCCCGCACCGGATATCGGTACATTCGTACGGTTTTAATGGTACAGTCGTACCGAAATGGTCGCCGCCCTCGAGATGCGCAGTCACACGCCGAAGGGTCAACGAGCCCGCGAGCACATCCTCGCGACCGCCGAGGAGCTGTTCGCCGAGCGCGGTATTCACGGCGCGAGCATGCGCGACCTCGCCGCGGCCGCCGACCTCCCGCTCGCCACGCTCGTCTATCACTTCGCCCGCAAGGAGCAGCTCTACGGCGCCGTCCTCGCGGCGATCGCCGACGAGCTCGAGCGAGACCTCGCCGCGGCGCTCGTCTCTCGCGTCAAGCCCGCCGAGGCACTCGAGGCATTCGTCCGCTCGCTCGCCGCGTGGGCGGTCCGCGTGCCGCGCCGCGTCCGCCTCCTCCTGCGCGAGCTGCTCGACAACCCGTCGCGCGTCGAGAAGGCCGCGAAGCTGCCGCTCGCGCCGTTCCTCGCGCGGACGACCGAGCTCGTCGCAGCCGCCGTCCGCGCCGGTGTCGCCGAGGCCGCGCTGCCGGAGCTCGCGGTGCTGCAGCTGGTCGGTGCCGTCAGCTACGTCGTCGCCTCCCGGCCGACCGTCGATCGCATCGTCGGCAAGGCGCGCGCGAAGCAGCTCGATGCACACCTCGAGCGGGAGGCGATCGCGTTCGCCCACCGCGCCCTCGGCATGGAAGTGCGCCGTGCGCGCTGAGCTCCAGCAAGCACTCGTCCGCCGCGTCCTCGCGCACCTCGACGCACGCACGACCGACACCGGCACGGGCCCCCACCGCCAGCCCGTCGCCGCCTACCTCGATCCCGTGCGCCACGCGCGCGAGGCCGCGCTGTTCACCGACCTCCCCGTCGCGATCGCACACGCATCACAGCTCGCGAAGCCCGGCGACTTCCTCACCCACGACGCCAGTGGCGTCTCGCTCCTCGTCGTCCGCCGCGACGACGGCACGTTGGCCGCCTACCTCAACGTCTGCCGCCACCGGGGCACGCGGGTCGAGGGCCTGCCGTGCGGCTCGAAGAAGGCCTTCGTGTGCCCGTACCACGCGTGGAGCTACGGCCGCGATGGCTCCCTCCTCGGCATCCCGCACGAGGACGGCTTCCCCGGCATCGCCCGCGACGAGCGCGGTCTCGTCCGCGTCGGCTGTGGCGAGGCCGCCGGTCTCGTGTTCGTGCGCCCGTCCCCAGCCGCCCCCTCGCCCCTCGATCTCCCAGGCTGGCTCGGCGACACGCTCGACGAGCTCGTCGGCTTCGGGACCGCCGCCGCTCACGTCTACGCGCCGCGCTCGGTGACGCGCGACATCTCGTGGAAGCTCGCGATCGACATCTTCCTCGAGACCTATCACCTGCGAATGGCGCACCGCGATTCGATCTACCGCCTGTTCTTCGACAACGTCGGACTCGTCGACACGGTCGGTCCTCACCTGCGCACGGTCTTCCCCAAGCGCACGATCCGCGAGCTACCGGCGCGCCCGCCCTCCGACTGGCGCCTGCGCGAGCACGCGAACATCCTCTATCACCTGTTCCCGAACACGCTCGCGCTCGTCCAGCCCGATCACGTCTCGATGTTCCACGCGTGGCCACTCGGCCCCGCGCGCACGCTCGTCCAGTCGTACACGCTCGTGCCCGAGCCGCCCATCACCGAAAAGGCGCAGCGCTACTGGGACGCGAACAACGCCATCCTCTACGGCGCGACCGAGGAGGACTTCGTGCTCGGCGAGTCGATCCAGCGTGGCCTCGCGTCCGGCGCCAACACCGAGCTCGTGTTCGGCGCGTTCGAGCACGCGCTCACCCACTTCCACGCCCAGGTCGATCGCTTCGCTACGGCTTCACGAATCGGAGCGTGAACCGATCGCTCTTCCCGCGCTTCTCGCCCGCGGCCTTCGGCGAGCTGTTCCAGTCGCGCTTGTCGTCCGCGTGCCGCAGCACGTCGCTCTCGCCGTCGAGCTTGAACCCGGCCGCGAGCACCTCCTTCTTCACCGCCTCCTCGTCGATGCGATGCAGCGTCTCGACGTCGCGCGTCCCCGATCCCACCTCCGCACTGTGATCGACGATGCCGTACACGCCACCCTTCTTCAGCGACGCAAACACCGTCTTGTTCAGCTTCGCCATGTCGGCCTTCTGCCAGACGAAGTCGTGATAGTTCAGGATCGTGATCACCGCGTCGAGGTCCTTCGCCTCGGGCGGGAACGGATCGTCGGTCGGCCGCTCGACGCCGACGACATTCTTCATCACCGGCTTCGCCGCCCTCGCCTCCCACGGCTTGCGCGCGAACCTGTCGAGGATCTCCTTCGTGTTCTGCGCGTAGACCTTGCCGCCGTCGCCGACGACGCGCGCCATGAGCTCCGTCGTGTAGCCGCCGCCGGCAAACAGCTCGCCGACCTTCTGCCCGGGCGCCACCTTGAAGAACGCGAGCACCTCGGCGGGCATGCGTCCCGCGTCGAGCCGCCGGTCGTCGATGCTGCGATCCTCGGCCGCGACCGCCGCCTTGATCGGCTCGGGCACGTCGGCCGCGGGCGTGTACGGTGCCGGCGGTGCCTCGGCCGCGGCGCTGCCGCTGCCGGCACTGCCACTGCCACTGCCCGTCTCTGCGCTGCCCGCGCTGACGGTCGCGCTGCCGCTGCCGCCGGTCGCGCCCGCAGGCTCGTGCTTCTTGGAACAGGCGCTCGCGAGGACGAGGCCGAGACTGAGGACGAGGTAGTTCAACTTCGACATGATTGGCTCCGAACCGGAGCCTACGCCTCGTTTGTTCCTGCCGCGATGCGGTTACCGGATCTCGAGACGACGACCTCTGCCGCCGACACGACGAGGCGTGCTATAGGAACCGCATCGCGAGCGTGGTGGAATTGGTAGACACACGGTCTTTAGGTGGCCGCGCCTAACCGCGTGGGGGTTCGAGTCCCCCCGCTCGCACTTCTCAGGCAGCTGACTTCGTAGAGCTTTCGCTCGACGAGGTCGCACTCACTGCCACGCCACTGCCACGAACCTCCGTCCCATCGACGCGTGCTCCGAGCATCGCGATCACGCGCTGATCCGGATCATCGACCTCGCGCGATTTGCGCGGACGATTTCCGGCAGCTCGCGGTGATGCGCCTCCGCCACGTGGACGTAGACGCCTGTAGCCTCCACGGGTTCACGCCGAACAGTGCGGCGTGGGTTCCGAAGTCATGCCTCGGCGTGTGCCAGTGACGGACCGGCAACCCGGCCGTGCGGCAGATCCGCTGGATCGCCTTGTCGGCCTGGTCGTCGGTCTTGCGGCACCGTCGAAGTTCCGCACGACGAACCCTTCGCGGATGACGCTCATCCGCTCGAGCGCGTCGTGCAGCGTCGCCGTCATCGGGATCGTCCGCCGCTTGCGGCCTTTGGGCGTGGTCGTCTCCTTGTTCCGGACCTGGAGGTTCACGGTAACGGTCTTGGCGATCAGGTCGATGTCTTCACGCCATCGGAGCGCTTTGACCTCGCCGACCCGCAGTCCCGCCTCACCAGCGAGACACGCAGCGGCGTACCACTCATCGCCCTCCTCCTTCGCAGCTTTGAGAATTCGCGCGTACTCCTCGAAATCCCAGGCAACGATCTCCGGCCGCTCCACCTTGAACATGCCGGCAACTTCATGGTGATGAAAGGCCGCGCGCTAAACCTGCTCGTCCCGCCGCTCACCTACGCCGAAGCGATGGGATTCGTCGCAGCCGCGATCCAGATGCTCTCGGTCGACAATTTTCATCAGTCGGTGCAGCTCACGTATGACGTCGCCGACGAGTACGGGCTGAACATCAACGGCACTGGCTGGTACATCAAGCTCTGCATCGACCGCACGATCCCTGAGGTCGCCGTGATCTCGTTCCACACGCCGCAGTTTCCAATGCGGACAAAGGCTGGGACGATCAAGCCACCGTGAGCTGAGCTATTCGCTCGTCCATAGTTGATCGAGTTCCCTCAAACGCCGCTTCGGATCTTGTGCGAGGAGTGCAAGGGCGCTGACAACTGGCGCGCTTGCATCCCCGCGCCCTGATCGGAGCCGCGAGATGTAGCCGACGGAAAGACCGAGCAGTTGCTCGAGTCGCCGCTGAGGAATCTCACTAACCTTCAGAATGGAGTCGATCGCAGTAACGAGCCGCCTGTGCAGCTCGTCTGCATATGCGCCTTGCAGGGCCTCATCGATCGCTTCGGCCGTCTTGGGATCGATCCATTCGTTCCCGCAGTAGTTGCAGGTCGGAATCTCAAGCGTGCTCGGAACCGCCAGCGCCGCCATGTTCCGGAACGGCATGCGCCGGCCCTCCTTCGCGAGCGGAACGATCATTCCTTCTCCGCATTCACGACACCGGCGTGGCTTGAACTCGCTCATCGGGACCTCAACTTTCCCCACACAAGCATGGGTGGGACTTAGTCCTAATATGGGTGGGACTGAGTCCTATGTCAATGGGAGGCATTCAGACGTCCGGACTTAGCAATCATTGGCCATTCTAGGCAGTTACATGGAGCCGGTCTTGCCAGCACATACGGTCGGTCGAGCCTCTCGCGCCAATCTGGCAACGTCAGCGAACCGCTGACTGCGGAATCGCGCATCGCGCTTACGATCCCGCCGGCATGCGCGCTGCAATGAGGCGTCGAGATCCCCGCCGTCGTCAGCTTGGCTCGCCGGCCGCTACTGGTCACTTAGCTGTACGCGCACCGAGCATAGCGAGGATCCCGCGGTCCGGATCGCTCTCGGATCGTGGAGCTAGGTCACTCAAGAATTCTCGATCGCTGCGGACACAATGTCCGCGTTGGATCGCCCTCGATGCGAGGCTCAGGAAAGGGTCACCAGCGGCGACACAAACACAGCATGTCGCAATCGCATCGAGATGCCCGTAACCCGTCCAATAGACCACGCCTCAACTACGCAGGCGGCCGCTCGGTCCTCGCAGCTGCAAAGGCGAGAGACGTTAACGAATCGGACACGGTCGTCATCGTCGTAGATCTGCTCCAGGAGGTCTTCGGCTACGACAAGTACGCGGAGATCACGTCCGAGCATTCGATCCGAGGAACGTTCTGCGACCTCGCGATCAAACTCGAGGGCGGCCTGCAGTTCCTGATCGAGGTGAAAGCGATCGGTACCGAGCTCAAGGACGCGCACGTCAAGCAGGCGGTGGACTACGCGGCGAATCAGGGTACCGACTGGGTTGTACTGACAAATGGGTTGAGCTGGCGCGTCTACAAGGTCACCTTCACGAAACCGATCGAACACGAGATAGTCGTCGACCTCAACGTCGGCGACATGAGCCACCGGAATGATGAGCACATCGAGTTACTCGGCATGATCGCCAAGGAGGGCTGGCAGAAATCGAGGCTCGGCGAGTACCACACGCAGCGGCAAGCGCTGAGTAAGTTCTCCGTCGGCGCTCTGCTCGTTGCCGAACCGGTACTCGACGTCATCAGGCGCGAATTGCGGCGCATCTCGCCGGGCGTAAAGATCGACAACGACGAGATCAAGAACGTGCTGATGCTAGATGTGATCAAGCGCGATGTGATCGAGGGCGACAAGGCAGAACAAGCTCGACGGCAGGTCAGTCGTGCCGCCGCACGCACGTTGCGAGCGAGGACGCCGAAAGAAGGCGTGCCAGTGGAGCCGGCCGCTGCAGCCAGTCAGGCGGCGACTTCCACCGAAGGCGATGTCGGCGGCGACTGATATCGCTGCCTCTTCGTCGAGAAACTCGCCGTCTCAACGCGTGGCAAAATTTTGCCACGACGCAGCCGATCGATCCGGACCACCCCAGATGTGTCCGGACAAGGAGACCCCGTAACCCACCGAGACGACTGCAAGGCCACGCGACTCATCAGAGTTTCGTGTCGTCTCGGCAGGGTTCGAGTCCCCCCGCTCGCACTTCTCAGGCAGCTGACTTCGTAGAGCTTTCGCTCGTCGAGGTCGCACTCACTGCCACGCCACTGCCACGAACCTCCGTCACGTCGACGCGAGCTCCGAGCATCGCGAGCACGCGCTGATCGGGGTCATCGGCCTCGCGCGATTTTGCGCGGACGATTTCGGGCAGCTCGCGGTGATGCGCCTCCGCCACGTGGACGTAGAGCATCGTCTCGTCGATCCGCTTGTGTCCGAGCCACGCCTGTAGCCTCCACGGGTTCACGCCGAACAGTGCGGCGTGGGTTCCGAAGGCATGCCTCATGGTGTGAAACAAACGAACCGGCAAGCCGGCGCGGCGGCAGATGCGCCCCATCGCCTTATCGGCCTGGTCGTCGGACTTCGCGGTGCCGTCGAGGTTGCGCACGACGAGCCCTTCGCGCCTGACACTCATCCGCTTGAGCGCTTCGTGCAGCGTCGCCGTCATCGGGATCGTCCGCCGCTTGCGGCCTTTGGGCGTGGTCGTCTCCTTGTTCCTGACCTGGAGGTTCACCGTGATCGTCTTGGCGATCAGGTCCACGTCCTCGCGCCAGCGCAGTGCTTTCACCTCGCTGACGCGTAGCCGGCTTCACCCGCCAGGCACACCGCCGTGTACCACTCGTCGCCGTCGACCTTCGCCGCCGCGAGGAGACGAGCGTACTGCTCGAAGTCCCACGCGACGATCTCGGGTCGCTAGACCTTGAACATGCCGATGCGCGGCGCCTTCACGATCACCTCGCAGTCCACCGCGTACCGCAGCGTCCGCGGGCGTCGTGATCTCGTCGAGGCGAATCTTGCCGAACCACGGTTCGAGATGAAGCGCGTAGATAGTCTTCTTCGAGCGCTGCTCCGTCGGCTTGTTCTTCCGGCCGATCAGTTATTCGAGACGTTCGAATAGCTGACAGCAACATATCCGCCGAGATCGCTCGGGCGCCAACAACGCGCTGCCGCGATCATGTCCGACTTTCGCGATAGGCTCCGTGGCATGCGAGCAACCGGGAAGAGCAAGGCGCCCGCATCGCCACAGCACAGACAGCCCCAGAAACGGCGCTCGCGCTCTGTCGCCAACGAAGACGAGTCGGCGCTGGACGAAATCGATAAGGGGACGACCGAGATTCGACTTCCTGCCGACGCACACGTCGTCGGCGAACCGGTCACGGTCATCCAGCTTCTTCGTCCGAGTGGCGTGCGCGCCGGCCTCTTTGCAGTGTGCGAGCGAAACGGCGTCGCATACGAAGTGAGTCTCGCTGATGTGGTGTTCGCGGCGGGAAGCACTGCCGACTCCTTGGTCGCTCGCTACCGCACCTGGCTGGGACTCGCCCCGACGACAGGATCCGCCCCTCCGAGAAGCCGCCCGCACAAGGTCGTCGAGGGCGACGTCGAGATCGGCACGCCTACTGATCTCGTCGTGCTCGCGTGCCGATCGAACGCGTTGCACTGCCGGATGCTCGGGCGCTCTCGCGTAGTCACGTTGCGCACGGCGGTGCGCGACGAGGTTCCCGGTGCGATCATCACGGTCGTCCCGACGAAGCAGTGGACGCACGCGCGCCACCCGTACATCAACGGCGAGATCACCGCCATGCGCTTCGATGCCCAGGCGCTCGGGCTGCCCCTGCTCGCACTCAGGGATGAAGGCGAATGGGATCCCGAGGACGAGTACTGGGGCGAAGAAGGTGAGCCACTAGAGCCGTGGGCCAAAGCGATCATCGCGCGTGGTACTCGGCCGATGCTCGAGATGGAGCAAGTCATCCCTGGCTCAGACCCCGAAGATTGGGATTCCGACCCGATCACGGACGCCGCCGATCTGCGCGAGTCCGGTGACGTCCGCGCCGCCTACAAGGCGCTGATGGATCTCCTCGCACGTGATCTCCGCTGCCTGGATGCGCACGCTCACCTCGGAAACCTCGAGTTCGACCACAGGCCCGAACAGGCGCTGCGCCATTACGAGATGGGCACGACCATCGGGGCACTCTCGCTCGGGAAGAACTTCGACGGTGTGCTGCCGTGGGGGTTGGTCGACAATCGTCCGTTTCTGCGGTGCTTGCACGGTGTCGGCATCGCGAACTGGCGTCTCGGTGACCTTCGCGCCGCCAAGGCGGCGTTCACCAAGATGTTGTGGCTCAACCCCGGAGACAACCAGGGCGCCCGCTTCTGTCTCGCGGCAATGGAAGTAGGCAAGTCGTGGGACGAGATGGCATGAACCGGCCCACGCCCAGGCCCGCGTCAGTCGTCCGGGACGAAGTCTTGAGACTCCTCGAAATCGTGACGCTGAAATCGTCGCGGATTTCCGAAGGCGCGATCACCGCCATCGGCACGCGGCGCAGCATCAGACCGTGAGCCGTTTCGGGCCCACGATCTCACTGCCACGCCACTGCCACGACTCGAGTGCTCAGCAGGGACCGAGCGGGAGGAACCGGAACATCGTCTGCGCGTAACTCGTGGTGGTCATTGCAGGATCGCGAATCAGTTGTTGATTTCGATCTGCGCGCATAGTGTTCGAGTCCCCCCGCTCGCACTAACCAGGGACATCGATGCTCACGTGAGGCGTTGGTCTGATCACGCCGTCCTGTAGTGGAGGTGAACGATGCCACCGAGGCGGCGCTCGCCAACGATCTCGAGCCGTGCGTGAAGATCGCGCGGCAGCCATGCGATACCCCTGCCGAGGATCACCGGGTGGATGTAGACGTGAAACTCGTCCACGAGGTTGGTCGCGATCATCGCGGCTGCGAGGTGCGGGCCGCCGACCGTGATGTCCTGCTCGCTCGTCGCCTTGAACGTGCGGATCGCGTCGGGATCGACGACGCGTTCGATGCGCGTCCGTTCCAGCGAGACCTGGCCGAGTGTCTTCGAGAACACCACTTTGTCGGCGGCGCGCCACTGCCTTGCGAACTCGCGCTCGTGGTCCTTCAGGCCGGGCGTGAACGCCGGAGCATCCGGATCGACATGCGCGCTGTCCCAGACGGACATCGTCTCGAACATGCGGCGGCCGTAGAGATACGTCCCGACGGTGCGATGGAGCTCGTTGATCGACGAGTAGAACGCGGCGTTCGGCACGCCCCACGTGGGATCGGTGTCGGGGTCGGAGAGGTCCGACATGAAGCCGTCGAGCGACGCGACCGCGATGTAGATGAGCTTTCCCATCAGGTGCTCCGTTGTTCGAGATACGCGACGAGCCGCTCGGCGGTCTGGGCCCAGCCCACGCCGGCGAGCGTGCGGTGACGAACGACCGCCGGGTTGCTGGCGGCCGCCGCTTCCGCGATCCGCTGGTGAACCGTCATGCGTGTGCCGCGCCGCGTGGCATGCAGCTCGACGGTCATCACGATGTGTACGCCGAGCGGCCAGTCGGGGACCTGCGGAGGTGCGATCGGCCGGTCGTCGGCGTCCACGAACGTGAACGTGAAGCGCAGCCGCGACGGCGCGATCACCTCGTCGAAGATGCCACTGATCGCGATCACGTCGCCCGACGCGACGACCCGCTGGTGAAACCGAATGGCGCCGCCGGGGCGTGCATCGATCTCGCAGAACGGCATGTCGGCTCCATGCGGGCCGAACCAGCGCGCGAGGTGCTCGGCCTTGGTCCACATCTCGAACATGAGCTCGCGCGGCACCGCGTACTCGCGGTCGTCGATCAGCTCGTCAGCGATTCCTGCGACGCGCATTGCGCGACTCCTTCCGGCGCTGCGCGTGCAGCTCGAGTACGTACGTTCCGAGGCGATCGAGGCGGCCTTCCCAGAACGCCCGATACGGCTCCATCCAGCTCGCGACGTGCTCGAGCGGCGCGGCCTCGAGCTCGCATGGACGGGCCTGCGCGTCGCGGCCGCGGCGGATCAGGCCGGCACGCTCCAGGACGCGCAGGTGCTTGGAGACCGCAGGGCCGCTCATGTCGAACGGCTCGGCGAGCTCCTTCACGTTCGCGGGGCCGGCGGTGAGGCGCTTCAGGATCGCTCGCCGCGTCGGATCCGCGAGCGCGGCAAACGTCAGGCTCAGCGTGTCTGTCTGCATCTAACCCGATGGTTACCAAACCATCTGGTTACATACAAGGGCCAGCTCGTCGAAAACAGGAAGGCCCTTCTCCGGACGTCGGCGCCGCTCGATCAGCGATGCAGGCTAAACGGCGGCACGAATGTGCGCCCGCGCGAGCTCGAGCGTCGTCTCAGTTTCGCGAGCGCGGTTTCGAAGATCCGAGCAGTGCCGGTGCCCCGCCTCCACCTCACCGTCGTCGGAACCGGTCGGAGTCTCCGATGCGCCTGCTGCGGTGAACTTGAAGAAGACGTCGCCGATCTTCAGAACGTCGGCGTCACGAAGCACTGACGTCGCCACCTGCATGTCGTTGACGAAGCAGCCGTTGGTTGACTGAAGGTCCTCGACAACCCAAGCATCGCCGTTGAAGAAGATCCGCGCATGCCGTCTGGAGATGGACTCGCTCGCGATGTGCACGGCGCACGTCCTGTCGCGCCCGACGATCACTTCGTGAATCGGCAGCGGGAACTCTTGCCCGACCTGCGGGGCCTCGGGGTAGAGCACGACGAGCGTCGCCACACGTCGATTGTGTCCTGATCGACGACGATCGATCGCAAGAATCGGCGCCGAGCACGAGATGCTCGGCTCGCGTTGCTGGTCGCGTGGGCTCGTCGAACGCTCAGAACCCGATCCCGATCTCGGGACCATAGAGAGCAGGCAGGTCGCGGAACTCGAGATAGCGCACGCCCAGCTCGACGTGAAAGATCCGCAGCGCGCCACGACCGCCGAACGCCTGCACGTCGGAGAACAGCATCGCGCCGGCCGACGCGACGAAGGCGACGTTCCTGTTGACGGCGTGCTCGAGCCGCACGTCGACCTTCGACCCCAGCATCGACACCGGATCACTGAACGGGTCCTTCGTGCCGACGTGAACGATACCGCCCTCGATCCACAGGCGCGTCGATCGCGATTGCGCGAGCGGGATACCGGCCGTCAGCGACGGCATGGACATCGTGATCGTCATGTCGCGCTCGAAGTAGCGCGTGGCTGCGGCATTGAGCCGGAACTTGCCGCCGAACACGAGCGAAAGCTCGGCCGAGATCGAGCCATCGGACTCGTGTACCTTCTGCGCGCCCGCGAATCCGCTTGCAGATACGGTGGGCCACACGATCGGTGCGCGACTGGAGGCCGAGCTGTTCGCCGAGCAGTCCTCGCACGCGCTCTCTCCGCTGGGTTCGGCATACGTGTAGCTGTAGTCGGAGTCGGAGTCGGAGTACGAGTAGGAGTCAGAGGTGGAGGCGGAGCTCGAGTCCGAGCTCGATCCGCTGGAGCCCGAGCTCGACGAGCTGCTTGGCGAGCTCGCTCCGCCGCCGAGCCCGCCGGTGACCTGGCCGAGCCGGCCACCGCCACCACCACCACCACCGCCACTGCCACTGCCACCGCGGCGACCGGCCCAGGCGGGTGCGGACGTCGCGAGCAAGACGAGGAGGAGCGATGAGGATGGACGCATGCACTGCACATCAGCAGCCGGCGTGCCGAGAGCGCGCGTGAATGATCGCGAGGAGCTAGCCGTCGAACGCGATCGACGTCCGCTTCGTTTCGGCACACGGTGTGGTGGGCCGGCGACATGTTTGCAAACTGTGAAGACAGACGGCACGTGACGAATGCCTCGACGACGGCGACCGTGCCGACTTGCCGAGGCCGTGCTCACGAACCGTAGCGTTCGGTGAGCATCGCGCGGAGCGCCTGCCGCGCGCGCAGGACGCGCGTACCGACGGTGTTCTTCGAGATGCCGAGCTGCTGCGCGATCGCGTCGTAGCTCTTGCCGTCGAACGTGAACAGCTCGAACGTCGCGCGCTGATGCGAAGGCAGACGTGGGATCTCGGCACGCACGTCGGCCTCGGAGAGCTGCTCCCACCAGGCGCTGTTGTCCGCCACGCCCGAGGGTAGGAGCTCACTGTCGAAGTGATCGCGCCGCACGGCGTGCCGGCGCACCCGATCGATGAAGAGGTTGCGCATGACCCGGCAGAGCCAGGCGCGCTCGTTGGTGTCGGCCGGCAGGCTGGAGCGGAGCGCGCGCTCCAGTGCGTCCTGCACGAGGTCCTCGGGATCGAGCGGCGCTCGGCACCACCGGCGTGCGAGCGCGTGCAGACGCTTGCCGTGGCACCGCGTCCACTGTTCGACCCGCTTGTGGTGCAGAACGTCCGCTCGAGGCGGCGTGTGTGCGGTGTCCATCGCGGCGCGCTGGTGCACCGGCCACGCCAAGGCGGCATCGTCGCTGCGCCGTCTCCTCGACGGGCGCGTTGCGCCGAGTCGGCGCGATCTGCCGCGCATGTCGCGCCGGTCGTGCGCAACTGGGTGGATGCGATCAGTTCTCCTTCTGGATCGCCTCGACCGCCTCGCAGAGGCGCTTGATGCCGGTCTGGTCGCCCGAGCAGTCGATCGGGCGAAGCTCCATGTTCTCGGAGGTGGTGTACGTGCCACTACCGTCGCGTCTCTCGTTCTTGCCCGTCGCGACGACCGGGTTGTCGCTGACGATCAAGAGCCACCCGACGTTTACCTGCGGGTTCACGGATCGGGGCTCACAGGTGCCGATCGAGCCGGGTGCAATGGTGAACGACCTCTGGTGCTGGAGCATCCGCGTCCCCTCGTCGCTGAAGTAGTTGCAGGTGTACGTGGCAGGCACGTCGCCGGCGTTGAGCAGGTAGGCGGTGGCCTGGAGTAGATGATCACTCGTCGCAGAGTCGTTCACGTACGGCGCGAGCCAGACCGCATGCGCGGGAGACGAGGGTGCCGCCGAGGGAGGCGGCACGGACGCCTCGATCTTGCCGATCGCGGTCAGCACGGCGTCGAGCTTCTGGTCGAGCTGCGTGTTCGACTTCGCCAGTGCCGCGGTCGCATCCGCGATCGCCGCGTTCTGCTGAACGACCGTCGTCGTCTCCTTCGCGAGCAGGCTGGTCTGATTCGCGATCGCGAGCGTGTTGTCGTTGACCCGCTGGACCGCATCCGCGAGCTTCAGAAACGGATTCCCTTCGTCCGCGGCGTACGCCAGCCCTCCCGCACCCACCAACGCCAGCATCACCATCGCGACCGTTCGCCTTCGTGCCATCGTCTTCTACTCCTCGAGAATGAGGCCGCGCGGCACCGCTCGTAGTGAGCGGCCCGGGCGGCCTCGACGGTTGTTGTGATGTAGTGACGGATCGGATCGAGGATCTTCCGTCCGCCGGGCTCGGAGATGCGTTGCCGCGTGAAGCCGCGATCGCGCTACGGTGGGGGGGCGAACATGACCAAGAAGGCACGCAGCCATATCGACGAGCTTCGAGGCGCCACCCGGCTCGCCGTCGAGGCGACGCGCGCCGTCACCGCGATCGTCGAGAAGATGCACGTCACGATTGCAAGCGGACCCGCGGTCCTCGGTCAGCCGCTCTCGGCGCCGGCACGGCTTGCGACCCGTCCCGTCTACGCATCGATCCACGGCATCACGCGGCTCGTCGGCAGCAGCCTCGATGCCGCGCTCGCGCAACTCGCGCCGCTGGTCAAGACGAGCACCTCCGGCGAGCAGCGAGATATCCTGCTCGCCGTCGTCAACGGCGTGCTCGGCGACTACCTGCAGGCGACCGCCAACCCGCTCGCGATCGAGATGGAGCTCAGATATGGCGGCCGCGCGGTAGAGCTCGCACCCGACGCCGTGCGCGCCGCGATCCCGGATGCGACCTCGAAGATCGTCGTCCTGGTTCACGGCTCGTGCATGACGGACGCGCAGTTCACGCGCGGCGGTCACGATCACGGCGCGGCGCTCGCGCGCGACCTCGGGTACACGCCGCTCTACGTTCGCTACAACAGCGGCCTACACGTCTCGACGAACGGCCACGCGCTCGGGGCGATCCTCGAGCAGCTCGTCGCGGCATGGCCGGTCGCCGTCGACGAGCTCGTGCTGCTCGGGCACAGCATGGGTGGTCTCGTCGCCCGCAGCGCCTGTCACGTGGCGAGAGCGGACGGCCAAACCTGGCAGACGCGCCTGCGCGCGCTGATCACGCTCGGCACGCCGCACCACGGCGCGCCCCTCGAGCGCGGCGGGAACTGGATCCATCGGCTGCTCGACCTCAGCCGCTACACGGCGCCGCTCGGTGCGCTCGGGCGGATCCGCAGTGCGGGTGTCACCGACCTCCGGTTCGGCAACGTGCTCGACGAGCACTGGCATCGACGTGATCGGTTCGCACACGGGCCGGACCCGCGCTGTCCGTGTCCCCTGCCAGACGGCGTGCGCTGCTATGCGATCGCCGGAACGCTCTCGACGGAGATGGGTCCTCGACTGCGCGGCGACGGGATGGTCCCGGTCGACAGCGCGCTCGGCACGCACGCGAGCCCCGCGCTGTGCCTGGATTTTCCCGAGACGCAGCGGTCGATCGCGCTCGGGACGGGTCACATCGACCTCCTGAACGCGCCGTCGGTGTACGCGACGATCCGCGCCTGGCTCGCTGCGCCGGCTACGGACTGACTTCGCAATTTCGGAGAAGCGCGCCGCGCGGAGCTCGCGCATGGTGGACGTCATGAAGTCTGCGCTGCTCGCGGTCGGCTTGATGTTGATGTCGCCCGGATGTCGCTACGATCGGCGCTCGGACGCAGCAGCAACGGAGGCCAGGACCACGATGTCGATTTACTACCTCGAGATCGTCAGCGACGACGTAGACGCGCAGGTCGCACTCTACGAACGCATGCTCGGACTGTCGTTTGGTTCGCCGGACCCCGATCTGGGTCAGGCCCGGGTCGCGACTCGACCGGACGGCACCCTGGTGGGGATCAGGAAACCTCTGGCAGCGCACGAACAGCCGATCATGCGCATGTACCTGGCCGTGGACGACATCCGGCAGGCGGTCGAGAAGGCGGAGAGCGCCGGCGCGACCGTCGCGTACCCCCCGACCCGGCAGGGCCAGCGGGGGACCTTCGCGATCCTGATCCAGGGCGGCGTGCAGCATGGACTGTGGCAGCGCTAACGCTCGCTTCATCCGACCGCTCGGCCCCCGACATCATCCCACTCGATCTCGGGGCGGTTGACTCGTATCCTTGTGGTTTGGAGTCCGAGGCACCCGAGAATACTGCCCTTGCCGGGCTGCTGGCCGCGATTGCGGATCGTCGCATCCGCAGGAAGGTCCAGAAGCTGCTGCAGCTCGGAGAGGAAGCGGTGCGCGCACTCGGCGAGCTCGACGCCGCGCTCTACCTCCGCGAGGACGGAGAGGAGCAGCTACAGATCGTCTCCGACGCGGTCCTGAGTCACTTCCGCCGGCTGCTCGAGTACGTCGGCATGGTGGTTCCCGCGGCCGCGGCCAGCGCGGAGACCGCGGGCGACGCGGAGTTCGAGCTCGATGGTGGTCCGCCTGCCCGTCCGTCCGGCCCGATCTCGACGCGCGGCGTGGTTCCGCATCGCCAGCGGTCCGACGAGGACAAGTGGACCGCGCTGACGGCAGAGATGTCGACGCTGCAGTACGGGCTCGGATCCGAGCTCAAGGAGTTCGAGCGTCGGTTCGCGCACGCGCTCCAGAACGACAACAAGGAGCAGGCGGTTCGCGATCTCAACGACGCGACCACCGGTCTCATGGACGGCGTCTTCGCGGTCATGACGACGGTGTACGAGTGCTTCCTCGGCTACGCGGAACCCGAGCGCATGGTGCCCGGGCACCGCGACACGCTCGGCAAGGCGCTCGCGGTCCGGCGCGCGCTCGCGGACCTGCGGCGCGGCGTGCGTGGGCTCAACCGGCGCGTCCAGGATCGTGCAACGCCTCCCGCCGTGGCGGAGACGAACTACCGGCGCATCGCCGACGCGACGAGTCGCTTCGTCGACAGCGACGTCTTCTACTACCTGCGGTCGGACACGCGGCGCGACTTCTGGCAGTTCCGCGAGACGCTCGTGAACGGCAACGCGGTCGAGAACCGCCTCGACTGCGAAGGGTTCGACAAGTACCTCGACTCGCTGTCGTTCGTGTCTCAGCGCGGCGTGCTCATCAAGCACGATACGGATCTCAAGGCCAAGATCTCCGGCGACCTCGAACGAGCCATCAAGTTCGCCGCACTTCTGCCCGAGGTCGCGTGCGAGGTGATCGAGCAGGCATTCGTGAGAGCCGAGCGCCTCTCGGGTCTCAGCGACGAGATCGACGGCGTCGTGCTCCAGTGGTCGTCCTTGACGGCCGAGGACCGCACGGACGTCGAGCATGCCGTCGCGCTCGGCCGCGACCTGCTCGATCTCGTCCGCTCCGCGCCGCGGCCGGCGTCTCCGGCGGGCGGCGACGTGTTCTGAGAGGACGTTCACGCCGTCGTGTCGGCGACGTGTGCGCCTCGCTGGCCCATCGGGCGCTCCGGGCCCCGCGTCGTGTCGCGGCGGGTCTGTCGCTCCATCTCGGCGTTGAGCTCGCCGCCGATCAGGACGACGTACGCCGAGATGAACAACCAGAGCATCAGCACGACGACGGCGCCGAGCACGCCGTACGTCTTGTTGTAGCTGCCGAAGTGCTGCGCGTAGAGGGAGAATCCGATCGAGGCAACGAGCCAGAGTCCCGTCGCGAGCAACGCGCCCGGCGACGCCCACCGCAACCTGGGTTGATCGCGGTCGGGCGCGACCTTGTACAGCGCAGCGAGCGCGAGTAGCACGAGCCCGATCAGCACGGGCCAGCGTGCGAGCGTCGTGATGGTCCCGGCGACCGCGCCGAGGCCAAGGGCGCCGATGATCGCCGGGAACACCGCGATGAGGAAGATCGTGACGAGCGCGGCAACGATCAACCCGAGCGTCATCAGCAGCGACTGACCGTTCATCTTGAAGAACGAGCGCTCTTCCTTCTCGTCGTAGACGATCGAGAGCGCCTGGAACAATCCCTTCGTCGCCTTGTTCGCGCTCCACATCGCGACGAGGATGCCCGCGATCGCGCCGAGACCGAGCGATCCACTCGATGCCTCCGTGATGCGATGGAGCTGCGTCTCGAGCAGGCCGCGTGCCTCGCTCGGGAGGACGCTGGAAGCTGCCTCGACCTGCTGCTCCACCTGCGCGGGGTCCGAGAACAGGGCATAGATCGAGACGAGCGCGGTCATGGCCGGCACGACCGACAGGAACGCATAGAAGCTTACGCCGGCCGCGAGGAGCCCGAGATTGTCGTTCTTGATCTCGTCCTTCGTACGTCGGGCGACCGCCTTCAGGTCGCGCTTGTGAAACTCGGTCGGCCGCGAGGCATCACTACTCGTGCTGCCGGCCGTGGGCTGCGTATCGCTCGGCATACCTCACGGCTCACGCAAGCGTCGTGCCTTCCGGCGCGGGCCGGTGCCATACGGACGCTGTTTCTCGTACGGCGTCGACGATGCGATTCGCGCAGCTTTTCGTCTTCGGGCGTGAACGCGAGGTATTCGGTGCCGTCTCCGATTAGGCTCCTTTGGTGCGCCGGGCTGCTATCGCGATCTGCTGGTGCCTCGGGCTAGCCCTCGTCGCGCGCCTCGCACTGGCAGACGACGGCGGCGTCGATGCGCAGCCGCTGGCGGTGCAGCCGGACGCGAGCCAGCCGACCGACCAGCCCGACGCCGCGGCGCCCGAGGACGCGGCCGGCGGGAGCCTTCCGGATGCGGGGGTGGTGCTCGCGGAGCCGGCGGATGCCGCCATCGACGCCCAGCGGCGCCGGCGCCACCGCGACGCCGCCATCGATGCGCCCGTCGATGCCGCGATCGACGCCCCGGTCGATGCGCCTCCCGATGCTCCACCCATCGATGCCGCGGTCGATGCGGCCGTGCCCGACGCGCCGAGCGCCGCCGAGCTCGAGGCCGAGGCGCAGGAACGAGCGGTCGACGCACCGGTCGTCGAGTCCGCGC
>JAEWJO010000211.1 GCA_023386455.1 Pseudomonadota bacterium
GGCGATCGCCGAGCGCGACGGGCTGGCCTCGCGCCTCGATCGCGTCGCCTCGCTGTCGCTCGACCTCGCGCAGGCCACGACGTGCGAGGACCGCCGCACCGTGATCGGCAAGCTGCGCGCGACCGCCGACAAGCGCGCGGTTGCACCGCTGAAGCGCGCGCGGGTGTACAAGTGCGTCGAGCGCGAGGCCTCCGACGCGATCGCCGAGCTCGAGACGAAGTAGTCATGCCAGAAGATGCTGTCCGGACGCGCGTACTCGCGCTGCTCTCGCGCCATGGCTGGAACTCGACGTCGTTCCAGATCCTCGAGCCCGGGTTCCGCTACTGGTTCGACGGCGACGACGCGTGCGTCGGCTATGTCGACACCGGCTCGGCGTGGGTCGCCGCGGGCCCACCGATCGCACCGCTCGACCGGCTCGGCGACGTGATCGCGCGGTTCACCGCCGCGGCCGGCGAGCACGGCCGCCGCGTGTGCTGCTTCGGTACCGAGACGCGGTTCGCCGAGCTCGCGCGCTGGCCGTCGCTGCCGATCGGCGAGCAGCCGACCTGGGCTCCCGAGGAGTGGCCCGGCATCATCAAGGCGAGCAAGAGCCTGCGCGAGCAGCTGCGGCGAGCGCGTGCGAAGGGTGTCGTCGTGTCCGAGGTGACGACGGCCGAGCTCGCCCAGGGCCACCCGACGCGCACGCAGCTCGAGACGCTGATCTCGCGGTGGCTCGCATCGCGCGCGATCGCGCCGATGGGGTTCCTCGTCCAGGTCGATCCGTTCACGTTCCCCGAGGAGCGCCGCTACTTCATCGCGCGCGACAAGGCGGGTGCGATCGTCGGCTTCCTCGGCATCATCCCGATCTACGCGCGCGGCGGCTGGTTCTTCGAGGACTTCCTCCGCGACCCCGGCGCGCCGAACGGAACGATCGAGCTCCTCGTCGATGCGGGCATGAAGGCCGCCGTCGCCGCGAAGATCTCGCTCGTCACGCTCGGCCTCGTGCCGCTCTCCGGCCAGGTCTCGCCATGGCTGCGCGTCGCTCGCAAGGCGGGCAGGCCGCTCTACGACTTCGACGGGCTTCGCACGTTCAAGGCGAAGCTCAAACCACGCGCGTGGGACCCGATCTTCCTCGCGTATCCGCCGGGCCGCAGCAGCATCGTCGCGATCGCCGACACGCTGACCGCGTTCGCGCGCGGCGGCCTGCTTCGCTTCGGCCTCGAGACCGTCCTCCGAGGTCCTGCGATCGTCGTCCGCGTGCTCGCGGTCCTGCTCGCGATCTGGACGGTGCTGCTCGCATTGCCGATCAGCGCGCGCTGGTTCCCGTCGCCGGCGTGGCAATGGGGCTGGGTCGGGTTCGACATCGCGCTGTTCGTCGCGCTGTTCTCGCTCGCTCGGAGGTGGAGCTCGCGCCTCGCCACCGTCGTCGCCGCCGCGGTCACGGCGGATGCCGTCGTCACGCTGGCCGAGGCGATCACCTACAACGGGCCGCACGTGCGAGGCGTGCCGGACCTTGCCGTCCTCGCCGTCGCGGTCCTCGCGCCGACTCTCGCGTCGATCGTGCTGTGGAATGCACGCGCACGCGCTACAACTGCGGCACGGCCACCATGACCCTCAAGGAGCGCCTCGCGAAGCAGTTCGCCGATTACCCGCGGATCGCGATCATCACGTACCTCGTGATGTCGCTCGCGACGATCATCGGGTTCTCGATCGCGATCGGCCTCGGCGTCGGGCCGACCAGCGCCTCTGGAGTGCTCGGCGTGATCGGAGCGGGCTGGCTCGCCGCGAAGGCAACGATGCCGCTCCGGATCCTCGCGACGCTCGCGCTGACGCCGCTGATCGCGGCGCTCGTGAAACGGTTCTCACGGCGGCGCCCCGGCACCGACGACGACGCCGTCGACGAGGATGCGCCGGTCGACGCCCCCGATCAGGCGTAGACGGGCAGGTACGAGTCCGGCTCCTCGCCGGCGCGTCCCGCGACGACGGAGAGCGCAGGGTAGGACTCGGTCAAGAACTTCGCGAGCTCGCGGTTCTTCGCGAACCGGCCGGCGAGGATGACCGTCGAGATCAGCTCGCGGTCATGTTCGAGTAACGAGATGACCTCGAGCGGTGTGCCGACGAAGACGGTGTCGGGCCGCTCCCGCGTGGGACGGCTCGGTGAAACCACAAGGACACGCGTGCGCTTCGATCGACAGTTGGTCATCGTCCAGCGCCCCCTCTGGCGCATCGAGGTTGGCGTGCAGATCCGAGACCATCGGAGCACGCGCGCCGCTCGTCGTACGCCAGATCGCAGAGTGACGGTTCGATCGCCTCGCGAACGCGCCAGGAGGCGGGCCGCGCTCGTGTTGCCGCGAAGCGGAGCGAGCACGTACGCGCGGTGAGCGGACGTGCCCCGCGCGCCCGCGGCGACGGGTGCAACGATTTGCTGCGCTCCCGAACTAGGACTCGACGACGCCGGTCGAGTATCGTGGAGGCTGGGTGATGTTCCGCTCGCACCAGATGGCGTGCGCGCTCGCGCTGCTCGTCGTGCTCGTCTCGCCGGTCCATGCGCAAGCACCCGGCGAAACAGTCCCGCCACCGTCGGAGACGACGCCGTCGGAGACGCCTCCGTCCGCGCCGGCCGAGACGCCTGTCGCGCCTCCGAGCGAGCCCGTCGCGGCCGATCCGGCGGTGCTTCCGGCGGTGCCGGAAGCGGCACCACCGGTCGAGGTACTGCGCCCGCGCCGCGTCCAGATCCACGGGTTCGTCAGTGAGGGCGGCTTCATTTCCACGGACAACAACTACATCGGTGAGTCGTCCAGAGGGAGCCTCGAGTTCTTCGAGGTCGGGATCAACGTGTCGAGCGACATCGCCGACAAGCTGCGCGCCGGCGTGCAGCTGTTCGCGCGCGATGAAGGCGTCCTCCACGACGTGTCGCCCCGTATCGACTGGGCGTTCCTCGACTACGCGTGGCGCCCGTCGCTCGGTCTGCGGGCCGGCGTCATCAAGATGCCGTTCGGCCTCTACAACGAGTACGTCGACATCGATGCGGCGCGGGTCCCGATCCTGTTGCCGCAGAGCCTCTACTCGTTTCGCACGCGCGACGTGCTCCTCTCGCACCGCGGGTTCTCGCTGTACGGCACGCGCGAGGTCGGCAGCGCGGGCGAGCTCGACTACCAGGTCTGGCTCGGCAGCCTCACGATCCCGAGCAACGCGCTGACGATCCAGGGCGGCTTCCTCGAGCGCGTCGACACCAAGTACGTCACCGGTGCTCAGCTGTTCTGGCACCCGCCGATCGAGGGTCTGCGCGTCGGCGCGACGTTCGTGCGGGCGTCGATCGACTTTCACCTCGCGTTCGAAGAGTCGACGCGCGCGCAGCTCGTGATGCTCGGGCTGGTTCCGCCGGACTACGACGGAAAGGTCGTGATCTCGCAGCGACCCGACACGCTCGTCGTCGGCTCCACCGAGTACACGCGTGGCGACTGGCTGTTCGCCGCCGAGTACAACCGCACGCGGACCCGCCAGCGCACGTCGCTGCCGGCCCTGATCCCGACGTACGAGCAGACGAGCGAGCGGTTCTACGGGATGGCGACCTATCAGGTGTCCCCGAAAGTTGCGGCCGGCGCCTACTACTCGGTCTCGTACCTCGACGTCGACGACCGCAAGGGACACGACCCGAAGTACGCCGAGCGGTTCTACGCGTGGCAGCGCGATCTCGCCGCGACGCTCCGCCTCGACGTCAACGAGCACTGGCTGTGGAAGCTCGAGGCGCACTTCATCGACGGGACCGCCGACCTCGATGTCGCGCTCAACGCGAACCCGACCCGCTACTGGGGTCTGTTCCTCGCCCGCACGACGGTGACGTTCTGATGCGGTCTCTCCTGGCCATCGTCGTGCTCGTGCTCGCGCTGTCGACGCGCTCGCTCGCCGCGGACCAGGTGTTCAAGGTGATCGTTCACCCCGACAATCCGGTGACGGCAGTCGATCGAGACTTCCTGCGCGACGCGTACCTCAAGAAGACGAAGGACTGGGGCGGAAGCACGGCGATCAGGCCCGTCGATCTCTCGACGAAGTTCTCGGTGCGCGCGAAGTTCGTGCACGACGTGCTGAAGAAGACGCCGAGTCAGCTGAAGAACTACTGGAACCAGCAGATCTTCTCGGGCAAGGGTGTGCCGCCGCCGGAGGCGGACACGACGCGTGCCGTGATCACGTACGTGCTCGCGAATCCCGGCGCGGTCGGCTACATCCCGTCGAACATCGACCCCGGCGGGGCCAAGGTGATCGCGGTCAAGTAGATGTTCGCGCGGCTCCCGTTCCGCTACCGGATCGCACAGCTCGTCGTGCTCGCCGCGTTCGGCCTGGTTGCCGTCACGGCCGTGACGCTGGTGCTCGGGCGGAGGAACCAGCGCGAGCTGTCGAGCATCGAGACGCGCTACGTTCCGCTCCTCGAGCTCGATCGCGATCTGCGACTCACGTACACGCAGATGACGCGTGCGCTCGGCGAGGCCGCGTCCTCGGCCGACGAGGCGAGTCTCGACGAGGCCGACGCACAGCACCTCCGGCTCGTGCGCCGGCTGGCAGAAGGCGCGGCGGCGATCGCGCACAACGGCGGCGAGGTCGCGCTGCTGCAGGTCGACCTCTCCGCGTACTACGGCATCGCGCGCTCGGTCTCGATCGCGATCGCGGATGGCAAGCACACGTCGGCGGAGCTCGCGCCCGCGGTCGAGGCGATGCAGCGGCTACAGACGAGCTTCGCGAGCCACCTCGAGCTCGCGACGACCCCGGACCGCAAGCGGCTCGCCGACGCGTTCTCGGCGGCACGCACCTCGCAACGCGAGGCCCTGGTCATCGACATCGTCGTCGCCGTCAGCGTGCTCGCGATCATGGCACTCCTCTCGCTGCGGATCATCCGGCGGGTCGCCCGCGCGCTGCGTGCGGTCTCCGTCGGTGTCGAGCGGCTCGCGCGCGGCGAGTTCGGTGTCCAGATCGACGTCGAGACCCGCGACGAGCTCGGCGATCTCGCGCGCGAGGCGAACCGGACTGCCGTGCGGCTCCGCGAGTATCGCGACCAGCTCGAGACCCGCAACGCGGAGCTGGCTCGCGCGAGCAAGTACAAGTCCGAGTTCCTCGCGAACATGTCGCACGAGCTGCGCACTCCGCTCAACAGCATCATGATCCTGAGCAAGGTGCTCGCCGACAACGACGGCAAGCACCTGACGTCCAAGCAGGTGGAGTTTGCCTCGCTCATCAATCGGTCCGGCGAGGAGCTGCTCGCGCTGATCAACGAGGTGCTCGATCTCGCGAAGATCGAGGCGGGCAAGCAGACGATCGTCGCCGCGCCCGTCCGCGTCGCCGAGTTTGCCGACTACCTGCGCCGCATGTTCGAGCCGCAGGCGATGCAGAAGAAGCTCGCGTACGACGTCGAGCTCGACGAGGCGCTGCCGGCGGCGATCCGCACCGACCGCGCCCGCCTCGCGCAGATCCTCAAGAATCTACTCTCGAACGCGTTCAAGTTCACCGAGCGCGGCGGCGTCACGGTCCGGCTGTTCCGGCCGACCGCCGACGAGCTCGCGCGGCTCGGGCTCGCGGTGATCGATCCGATCGCGATCACGGTGACCGACACGGGCATCGGCATCGCCGCCGACAAGCTCGCGGCGATCTTCGAGGCGTTCACGCAGGCCGAGACCGGCACGAGCCGCAAGTACGGCGGCACCGGCCTCGGCCTCACGATCGGCAAGCAGCTCGCCGTGCTGCTCGGCGGCGATCTGGTCGTCGAGAGCTCGTTCGGCGGCGGCAGCGCATTCTGGGTCGTGTTGCCGATCGGCGGCACCGCGACCAGCGAGGATGCCGAGCTCCTCGCCGAACCGCCGGCATTCTTGCCCGAGGCGCCGCGCGCGCCGACGCCGGCACCGGTACCGGCGTCCGACCTCGACGGGACGCGCGTGCTGCTCGTCGACGACGACATGCGCAACGTCTACTCGCTGTCGAGCGCGCTGCGCGAGCGCCGGCTCGACGTCATCACCGCGACGGACGGTCAGGAGGCGCTCGACGCGCTCGACGCGAGCGCCCGGATCGACGTCGTGCTGATGGACGTCATGATGCCGGGCATGGACGGCTACGAGGCCGTGCGTCGCATCCGCGCGAATGCGCGATACCAGGCGCTGCCCGTGATCGCGTTGACGGCGCGCGCCGTCGCCGAGGAGCGCGACCGCTGCCTCTCGGCGGGCGCGACCGACTGTCTCGCGAAGCCGGTCGACGTCGACGAGCTGCTGGCCGTCCTCGGCGGGCTCGT
This sequence comes from Pseudomonadota bacterium, assembly GCA_023386455.1. Lineage (GTDB taxonomy): Bacteria > Myxococcota_A > Polyangia > Haliangiales > Haliangiaceae > JABFXX01. Next base: position 6,251 of record JAEWJO010000211.1, read on the forward strand.
CAGTCGGCGGGAAGCAAGTCCGGACGCACCGGGATCGTGAAGCAGAACGTGGTGCCGGGCCCGGGGTCGGGCGCGATCCAGATCGTACCGCCGAGCTTCTGCACCGCTCGCCGGCACAGCGCGAGGCCGACGCCGGTCCCGCTGCGCGCCGTGTCGAGGCGCGAGAACAGGCCGAACACGCGCTCGCGCTCGTGGGCCGGGATGCCGACGCCGTTATCGGTGACCGAGAACTGCCAGCGGTCCGCCCGCTGGATCGCCGAGACCTGGACCTTCGGTGGCTCGTCGCCGTGGAACTTGAGCGCGTTCGCGATCAGGTTCTGCAAGAGCTGCGCGAGCAGCCGGCGATTCGTCCGCACGGTCGGCATCTGTTCGCCGACCACCGAGCCCTGCACGGCATCGACGTCGGAGCGGAGATTCTCGACGACGTCGCGCAGCACGTTCGCGGTGTCGACGGTGTCGACCGACGTGTCGTCGGCGGAGAGCCGCAGCAGGTTGTAGAGGTCCTCCACCATGCTCGTCATCCGCGTGGCGGCCTTCGTGATGCGCTCGAGCGCATCGGTGCCCTCGGCGTCGAGCTTCGACCCCGACTCGGCGAGCACGCGCGAGAACGAGCGGATCGAGCGCAGCGGGGCGCGCAGGTCGTGGGACAGCGTCTGGTTGACGTTCTCGAGGTCGGCGATCTTGTCGCGGAGGGTCTGGGCGGTGCGCTCGAGCTCGCGCGACTTGCGGTGGAGCTCGATGAACACGTTCACCTTGCTCCGCAGCGTGTGCGAGTTGATCGGCTTGTACAGGAAGTCGACCGCGCCTGCCTCGTAGCCCTTGAACGTCCGCTCCTCGGAGCGGTCGCCGGCGGTGACGAAGATGATCGGCACGAGGCGCGTCCGCTCGGCGCTCCGCATCAGCTGGGCGGTCTCGTAGCCGTCCATGTTCGGCATGTCGACATCGAGCAGCACGAGCGCGAACTCGTGCTTCAGCAGGAGCCGCAGCGCGTCGTTGCCCGAGAGGGCGCGGAACAGCTCGCGATCGGGCTGGCGCAGCAGCTCCTCGAGCGCGAACAGGTTCTCCGGCTTGTCATCGACGAGCAGGATGTTGACCGGCGGTCCCACCGACACGAGAACGCCATCCTACCGTCGCATCCCCGATCGGCATAGAGTCGGACGATGCGGCTTTGGCTCGTCGCGCTGTTCGCTCTCGGCTGCTCCAGTGAGGAGGAGCTGCCCATCCCGTCAGAGTGCAACGGAGCCGTCGAGCTCTGTGCGCGCCGTTACGACGAGGTGGTCTACCCGACGACGCACAACGCGATGTCGAACGGTCAGGACGGCTGGCAGAACCCGAACCAGGACTTCAACCTCGCCCGCCAGCTCGCGGACGGGGTTCGCGGCCTGATGCTCGATGCGCACGAGTGGGGCGACGGCGTCCTGCTCTGCCATGCATTCTGCCCGCTCGGCAGCCTGCCGCTCGCCGACGGCCTCCGGATCATCCGCACGTTCCTCCACGACCAACGCGGCGAGGTCGTGACGATCATCTTCGAGAGCTACGTGACACCCGAGGAGATGGCGACGGCGTTCGCGGCATCGGGGCTCGACCGCTACGTCCACGCGCACGTCGCGGGCGAGCCCTGGCCGACGCTCCGCGAGATGATCGACGCCGACGAGCGAGTCGTCGTGTTCACCGACGACGGCGGCGCGACGTATCCCTGGTACCTGGACGTCTGGGCGAACGCGTACGAGACGCACTACCAGGCGGAGACGATCGCGGACTTCAGCTGCGCGCCGAACCGCGGTGACCCCCAGAACCCGCTCTTCATCTTCAATCACTTCCTGACCCAGACGCTCGCGGTGCCCGACCAGGCGCCGACCGTGAATGCCAACCCGTTCCTGCTCGACCGCGCGCGCGAATGCATGCAGGCCGATGGCAGCTTGCCGAACTTCGTCACCGTCGACTTCTACGATCAGGGTGACCTGTTCGCGGCGGTTCGCGCGCTGAACAACCTCTAGCCGGCTAGTAGAAGCGCGAGTCGTCCGGCTCGAAGTCGAGGTCGCCCTCGTCGGCGAGATCCTCCTCGTCATCGAACATGTCCTCGTCCTCGAGGTAGCTCGTGCGCTCCTCTTCGTCCTCGGCAGCGCCATGCGGGCGGCCGATCAGGAGGTTGCTGTCGTCGACCGTGTCGTCGTTATCTTTATGGTTGGGCTCGTAAGACATGATGTTCCATGCCTGCAGCAAGTCAGGTGCCAGGTAGGACACGCGCCTGGCGTGTGGGGCAGGGGGCACGGTGAGCGCTACGGAAACGTCCCATCGGCGAGCCACAGGTCGCCCTCGTAGCCGCCGACGGCTGCGATGATGCCGCTTCCATCCGAGGTCCACGCGGCCGCGCTGACGCTGCCCGTGCCCGCGTTCCACAGGATGCGTGCGGGCGTGCTGCCGTCGAGCGGCACCGCGACGACCTGCTGGTAGCCGCGCACGAGCATCAGCTGGGTGCCATCGGGCGAGATTCGAGGACGCTGCCAGGTCGCGAGCTCGACGCCGCCGATCGGCACCGGTGGCGCTCCGCCGAGTGTCGTCTTCATTACGCGTCGCGCGCCGGATGCATCCGAGGCGGTGACGAACACGACCGTGTCATCGACGGGCGACGCCGCCGGTTGTGCGCCGACAACCAGCTCGCGTGCGGCGCCGCCGCTCACCGCGATCGAGTAGACGGAGGTCACTCCGCGCACGGTGCGCTCGAACAGGACGTGCTCGCTGTCGCGCGCGAACACCGGCGCGGCATCGGACGGGTCCATCGTCAGGACCTTCGCCTCGCCGATGGTCGTGCCTGGGGCTGCGAGGTCGACGATCGCGAGTCCGCTCCGGCTCGCGTAGACGATCCGCCTGCCGTCGGGCGAGGGCGTGGCGCCCAGTGCGCCCGGCGGCGTCACCGCGCGGGGCGGCGCGTTCCCGTCGAGATCGATCAGCCACCCGTTCTGCTGGCCGAGGCGATTGCTGGTCACGAGCAGGCGGTGCGAATCGACGACGTATGGATTCGTGTCCTGCCATGCACCGCGCGACACGACTGCCGGTGGCTGGTCGAGCGCGATCCGCGCGATGTACTCGCGCTCGAGGCACGTCGAGAACACGAGTCGCTTGCCATCACGGCTGACATCCATTCCCGCACCGGGCGACACGCCGCCGGGGACCGCGATGCTCTTCGCGCCGCCCCACGGCCGGAACAGCAGCTGGTTGCCCTCGGTCGCGCCCTTGCGCGTCGCGTAGTAGCCGCGCGCGTGATGTGCCGCGGCCAGCCCACCCTCGTAGTCGGTCGCGGTCTCCTCGACGACGCGCAGCCTGCCGCCGGGATCGAGCTCGCCGAGCGCGGTCTGATCGGCGTCGCTCGACGTCCACCACAGGACGGCGATGCCCGCGCCCTCGACCTCGACGAGGTGATAGAGGCGCGCGCCCGCCGGTAGCTTGCCGAGCTCGGTGTCGGTCCCGGTCGCGAGGTCGCGTCGCAGGATGCGGCCCGCAGAATCGCCGACGAGCAACGCGCCGTCATGCGTCCACGCCGGATAGCCGACCGTCGCGCCGAGATCCTTCGGTGCCGTGCTCCCATCGAGCGGCACGAGGCGCAGCGTGCGGCCGAGCGCGTCCTCGTGCACGTACGCGACGCGGGTGCCGTCGGGAGATAGCGCGCTCGCGTAGTCCCAGCCCGGCGTCGACGTCAGCTGCGTCCGCGTGTTCGTCTCGAGATCGAGCGTCATGATCTCGTAGTCGCCGCCGGCGATGCCGTCGAACACGATACGCGTTCCGTCGGGATGGAGGCGCGGATACTCCTCGCAGCCGTCCTCGAGCGTGAGCCGGCGGCTCGCTGTCACCTCGATCGTCGGCGGAGCGACGGTCTTCGGCGCGTGGCCGCCGTCGTCGCGCAGGACGAGCCACACGAAGCCACCGGCGAGCGCGAG
>JAEWJO010000236.1 GCA_023386455.1 Pseudomonadota bacterium
CATCCGCTCGAGCTCGCTCTTGCTGCGCTCGACGTCGGCCCTGCCGCGCTCGACATCGAGCTTCTCGCGGCGGAGCTCGGCGGTCGCGATCTCGTGCTCGGTGCGCGCGCGCTCGAGCTGGGTCTGATCGTGAGCGAGCTCGGTCAGCTTTCGCTGCAGCTCCGCCTCGCGCGTCACGAGCTCGGTCTTCTTGCGATCGAGCTCCTTGCTGTCGGTGCGCGCGGACAGGACCTGCTGTGCCTTCGACTCGAGGTACGTGCGCAGGCCCTGGGCGCCGAACACGACGCCGAACTCCTTCGCGTAGCCCGGCACCGCCGATCGATCGGCGCGCAGCCGCTCGAGCAGCCGGATCCGCTCGTCGAGCTCGCTGTGGCGGTGCGCCTCCGAGAGGACGAGCACCATCACCTCGGCGGCAGGATCGTGATAGAGGACCGGAACGGCGAGGCGCACGGTCACGTCGCCGTCGCGGAGGATGTTGAGCGTGTCGCCGTGCAGGCGGTCGACGAGCTCCGGATCGTTCAGCGCGTCGATCGACGTGTGCACGGTCGCCGCCACCAGATCGCCCCTGGCGTTGGTGACGTGGACGACCGCGGTCTGGGTCTGGCCGACCTCGCCTCGATAAGCGTTCTGCGACGGCGAGCGCGAAATCCCCCTGGCCATCAGCCAGGAATATCACGATCGCCGGCCTAGTTGACCGGGCCGGACGGCTCGTCCGCAACGACCGGCTCGGGCGCATCCTCGTCGTCGACGTTGCCCATGAGCTGCGCGGCGACCGCGACGAGGACCTCGTGGATGTGCTCGAGCGTATCGAGCCGGCCGCACAGCGAGTAGTAGTCCTCGACGGAGACCTCGCCCATCCGCGCGAGTGCCTGCTGGACATGCGGGCGCATCCGCGCCGGCGCATCGATCTCGGAGTCGACATCCTCGACGTCGCCCTGGGCGATCGCGGTCGCGACGAAGCCGGCGGGCGAGAAGTTGAGGCCGGTCGGCAGGACCATGCGCCAGTCGGCGTCCTCGCCGGTCAGGTCCCACCGACCGCCGAGCCGGCGCCGCACGACCTCGCCGAAGTAGGCGCCGGCGGTCAACGTCACGAGCTTCATCGTCGCGACCTGGTCGGACGGGACGGAGCGGAGGTAGTGGTCGAGCAGCGGCAGCGTGTCGCTGTCGTACTCGAGCGCGACGCCGAGCGTACGCCGCACGTATTCGACGGCCTGATCGGCGTACTCGCGCACTCGCGGGGGGACCGGGTCCTCCATGCGCACAGCCTACCCCGCTTCATGTGACGGCGGTAGGCGCGGACCGCTACTGGATGATCGTGAAGCGCACCGAGCCCAGGTGCGATCGCAGCTCGACAAGCGCGGGCTCTTGCATCATGCCGATGTGCATCTCGGTCCAGCCGCTCTGCTGCAGCTTCGCCAGCGAGCCGATATCGATCTTCGTACCGCGGCCGCGGACGATCACGCCTCCCCGACGGCGCAGCTTGACGTCGACGTCGCCGCGCAGGCTCGACACCACGATGTGTCCCTTCAGCGAGGCCTCGCCCTCGAGCACGATGTTGCCCGAGGTCGTCGTCAGCTCGACGTCGCGGGCGCGCACCCGGCGACCGGCGATCTTGCCCTGGTCGGCGGACGCGACGAGCTTCTGGCCATTGATCGTGTCGAGCTCGAGGTCGGACGACACCGTCGCGGCATCGAGCGAGCCGAACACCTGGGTCAGCTGCATGTGGCCCGACACGCTGTGCGTGTAGAGCTCGCCCGACACGTTGCGCACCGAGATCGCACCGGATGCGGTGTCGAGCTCGCCGCCGCCGTCCATGTCGAACACCTCGAGCTTACCGCTGCCGACGGTCGCGTCGATGCGAGCGTCGCGCGGCGCATGGATGACGAGGTCGATCGCGACGCTCTGCCGGGGCTGCGGCTTGGCCTCGCGACTCGTGTCGGCGGCGGTCATGATGCGGACCGTGCCGTCGGCGTCGGGCACGAGCGAGACGCGCAGGCGATCGAGCGTGTCGTCGTCGGGCGCGTGCTTCACCGTCTCGATGCGGATCGACTTGCCGTCGTGACCGACGATGCGGACGTTGCCGAGCGCGTTCTCGATCCGGAGCTTCGTGAACGTCTTGCCGGCGGGCTGGACCTCGACGCGCGAGGTCTCGACGATCGGTGCGGTCGCCGCGGGCGCCGGCTGCGGACGGGGCTCGTCGGCGAGCGCGGGCGCGCACAGGAGGCCCAGCGTCGTCGCGGCGACGAGCGCGCGCATCACGGCGCACCTCCCGTGCTCGCGAGCGCGACGTCGTCGTGGATCACCGCGTGCTGGAGGTAGCGAATCATCGCGCGGTACGTGCGCTGGCGGCCGCGCTCGTCCCTGGCAGCCGCGATCTCCTTGTCGAACGCGGCGAGCCTGGCGTCGAGCTCGGCCTTGCGGTCGTCGCTCCACTGGACGCGCGCTTCCTGCGCGATCTCGACGAGGTCGCGCGCGGCGCACGCGTAGTCCTCGGTGACGTGCGCGGGTCCGGCGGCGATCGCGTCGGTGACGTCGGCGTCCTCGTCGACCGGCGTGCGCGTGCACGGCGCGGCCTTCGCGGGTGCGGGCTCGACATGGTCGGGCTTGATGATGACCGGCTCGATCTTCGTCGCGACCGGCGGTGCCGGCGGTGCCTCGTCGCGCTGCGACCGGATCACGACCAGCGCGATCGCGGCGGCGAGCGCAGCGCCGGCGAGCCCGATCGTCGGCGCCTTCGGAGCCCACCGCGCGAGCGCGCGTCGCCACGCGGGGCGCTCGGAGTCCTTGACCTCGGCAGCGGCGAGGCGCGCCTGCACGCCGGCCCACATGCTCGCGGGCGGATCGATCGGCGCGAGCGCGCGCAGGCCATCGCGAAGCGCGGCCTCGTCGGCGGCGATCTGACGACACGCATCGCAGCCGCGCAGGTGACCGCGGATCGCGCTGCCGCGCTCGTCGGCGCGCTCGCCGTCGCGGTACGCCCTCCGCAGG
>JAEWJO010000326.1 GCA_023386455.1 Pseudomonadota bacterium
TGATGCCGGTGTCGAGCGAGAATGGCGGCAGTGCGCGCGGGTGGGCGTCGACATCGCTGCCACCGGCGGCGACGTAGATGTCGGCGAACCACGACGTGAGGAAGCCGCCGGTGCCGACGAGGAGGAGCGGCACCTCGGGCCACACGACGTACGGATTGCCGCCGGTTCCTCCGACGAACGCGCCCGCGATGCCGGCGAGCACGCCACCGCCGGCGGCCGAGACGAACAAGCGCTTCGCGGCGCGCTTCTCGCCGACGATGTAGCTGCCGAGGCCGCGCACGAGGACGCCGGGGAAGATCGCGGCGGCGACCGCGCCCGCGCGTCGTGCGGGCGAGATGGTGCGCGGGGTCGTCGCCGTCTCCGTCGCCGTCGTCGTCGCCGTCGCCGTCTCCGTCGGGTCCGCGCTCGCCGGGCGCGCGATCGTCATCGCGAGCACGAACAGCACGCACGTCCACCGCATGTGTCGTGCAGCGTAGCCGCGTCGCGCGTGTTCGGCACGGCATCGCGCGCGCGAAATCGCCGCGACCGATCGTGCCGACGATTGCCGGCGAAGCTCAGCGCCGGCGGCCGACGATCGTGCAGCGGCGAGCGGGGAGCTCGCGCGCCGCCATCGGCTCGCGCACGAGTGCCGCGACGATCTCGAAGCCCGAGTCCTCGAGCTCGGTCGCCGCGTCCTCGACGGAGACGAAGTACGTGTGGAGGTCGACGCGGCAGCCGAACCAGCTCTCGAGGTGGTAGACGCTGCCGACCGGCTGGTCGGGCGCCGACTCGTAGAAGCTGTACGAGATGTAGCCGCCCTGGCGGATCACGCGGCGTAGCTCGTGAAAGGCGCGGCTGCGCTCGTCGGCGTTGTAGTGCAGCGTCGTGTAGCGAACGATCGCGCCTGACCAGCCAGAGGACCGCACGGGAAGATCGAACATCGACGCGACCCGGAACTCGCCGTCGGGGAACCGGGTCTTTGCCTGGGTGATCATCTCCGCGGAGATGTCGATGCCGACGGTGCGTACGCCGAGCGACGAGAGGTGATTCGCGATGTGGCCGGGCCCGCAGCCGACGTCGCCGACGATGCCGAGGCCGTTGCTGCGAACGAGCTCGGAGTACGCGAGCAGCATGCCGCGCTCGAACGGCCTCGTTGCTATTTCATCGGCGAGCTCTGCCGCGTACCGCTCGGCGACCGTGTCGTAGCTCGCACGTATGCGATCTGTCGGCGACCAGTCGTTCGTCTCGCTCACGATGCCACCACCTTGGTCCACACAAGTCTCCACGATAAACACATCGCACGATTTGCCGGGTCCGTGCGACTGCTAGTTGCGTAAGCCGACAGGGCGCTAGAAAAAGCTGCCAGCACCAAAACCGACGCTGGCACCGACGAGCGGTAGCGAGACGGTCGACATGTCGCCTGCCGTGAGGCGGTACCAATCCACGTTCTGGTCGACGAACAGGACGGCATTGATCATCGGACCCTTCTTCATGAAAAAGAACGGTGCGAACAGAAAGCCCAGGGCGCGGACCTGTCCTGTGATCTGGATTCCAGAGCCTGCACCGACGCCGAAGCCCTGGTACCCGTCCAGTGCCCCCATGCCGCTCGCGAAGCGAGGCCCGCCGCGGACGTAGATCGAGAGGTGCTCCCACGGCAGCGGCGCGTTGTAGCGCGCGTCGGCGCCGACACCCTCGAGATCGGAGTCGCCCTCCGGAGGCTCGCCCCCGACGAGGCCATAGATCGCCCCCTCGCGCTCCATCGCGAGGTGACCCGCGAACCACGGTCCGACGGAGAGGTTGCCCCACCGCCAGCCCATGTTGATGCGCAGCTGTAGCGACTCGCCGATCATCGGGCGTGCCTCGCCGCGAGCCGACGAGATGCCGTAGCTCTGCGCGTAGTAGAAGCCGTCGGCACGGGCGGTGCCGGCGGCTACTACGAGCGTGACGAGGACGAGGGCTCGCAACGGTCTCAGAACGGGCGGTCTTCGGCGCCCGCGGTCTCGCCCTGGCGGTTCTTGTTCGCGAGGAAGTCGCGAGCGTACGCGCCGAGCTGCGTGATCGCCGTCTCACGGATGAGGCGGAACGCGAGTGCGGTGCCGACGCCGACGCGCGCGCTCGAGACGCGGCCACGCTGCGGCATCGGCCGGAGCAGACCGACGAGCGCGCCGACGGCGAAGCCGATTCCGATCGCGGGGAACGGATGGTCGACCACCGCACTGCGGAGATCGATGCTCTTGATGCGGCGGCGGACCTCGCCGAACTTCTGCTTGAACGCAGACGGCTCGTACGTGTCCTTCGCGGCGGTGTCTTGTTCGATGATCTCCATGACGCTTTCCTCGGGTTACCTGCGGAGCAGACGGACTGCGATGTAGCCGACGCCGAACGCGATCGCGATCGCGGCGATCGGGTGCTCCTTGATCAGCGAGCCCGCACGCGTGATCGCTGCGTTGCTGTTCTCGACGACGGCATCCTTGACGTCGATCGCCTTGCTCTTCAGCTGGCCGGCACGCTCGCCACCGGCGTCGACGAGATTGCGCACGCCCGATTTGAGCGAGTCGAGACGATGGCTAGCCGACGCCGATCCGTTCTTCTGCATCGTGATTCTCCCTTGCTTGATGGATAACGAGTCGTCTAGAGAGCAACCCGCGTGCCCCGCGACGGCTTCGGATCACGTCGATGTAGGGCGGTCGCGTGTCGCATCGCCGTGCGCGAGGGCCGCGACGTGCGTGAAGTCCGTGCGCGATCCGCGTACCGCGTCTGTCGGGAGCGTCGCTGTGCGCACACGCCACGGACGTGCGCGAGCGCTCGCGAAATCGAGGAGATTCGCCACAGAAAATGAGACGGGCTAACGGTCAGCGTCGCTTGCCGCCGCCGGCGATCTCGCCGGCGACCTGGTCGCGGACGCCCTTGGGCGTGATCGGCGCGCGCGGGGGAGCGGCCGGTGGCGCGAGCCCGATCTCGGGAGTCCAGCGCGGCTTGCGGATCGTCGGGACCATCTCGGTGACGCCGAACTCGAGTGCGGCGGGATCGACGACGACGAGGTCCTCGGTCGGCTGCGCGGCGAGCGGCAGGTTGCGGCGCGCGCGGACGGCCTTGGGAAGGCGCGGCGCGGGCGCGGGCGGTTCGAGGCCGGTCACCTCGATGCTCTCGTACGCGTTCGACAGCTCGAGCGCGAGCGCGCGCGCGATCTGGCGGATCTCGATCGCACCGGGACGCATCGTCAGGTCCTTCTCGAGCATGCGATGCACGAGCTCGCACAGCTCCTTCGGTGCCTTCGTGATCTCCTCGAGCGGGACGGCTTCACTCGCGAGGTGCATCGACACGACCTCGGCGAGCGTGCGGCCGTCGAACGGCGGATGCCCGGTGAGCAGCTCGTAGGCGATGACGCCGAGCGAGTAGATGTCACACGGCGAGCCGATGTTGCGGCCCATCGCCTGCTCCGGCGACATGTAGATCGGCGTTCCGGGCGTCAGACCGTCGAGGGTGAGCCGTCCGATCGGGCCGAGGCGAGCGACGCCCCAGTCGATCACGCGCAGCGGGAACTCGCGATCGGCGGGCGTCAGCAGGATGTTGTCGGGCTTGAGATCGCGGTGCGTGACGCCGCGCGCGTGCACGGACGCGAGCACGTCGCAGATCTCGGCGAGCATCGCGGCGACGTCGTACGACGGCAGCGGGCCCTGATGCGCGAGCCGCGACGCGAGGGGCTCGCCTTCGACGAGCTCCATCGCGATCCACGGGCGATGGTCGGGCAGGAGACTGCACTCGAACACGCGCACGACACCGGGATGGCGGATGTCCTCGAGGATCGACGCCTCCTGCACCACGCGCGTCGCCATGCCCGGCTGCTTGCGAAGCTCGGCGTGCATGACCTTCACCGCGGCTCGACGGGGCAGCGTCAGGTGCTTGGCTTCGTAGACCGTCCCCATGCCGCCACGACCGATCTCGCGTACGAGCCGGTAAGAGCCGACCACCACATCGGGGCCCAGCTCTGCAGCAGGTTCGGAGGTCATGCGAGCGTTTTGTGCAGGAAGCTTGCCGACACTTTCGCACCCCAAAGTAGCGGCCGCATGTCGTGGCTGAGAGCGGATTTGTCACGCGCCCGATCACACCGCGCTGCCTGGCACGCAGCGTGCTCACAAAGCGGCCAACGATGGTCGGTAGTCAGGCCAAAGTCACGTCGGAGGACCGTCACGACGGTGCACTCCGGACCGGGGCACGCGTCAGCGCGTACGAGATCGAGCGTCTCGTCGGTACCGGCGGTATGGGCTGGGTTCATGCCGCGAAGCACCTGCTCGATGGCCGGCGCGTCGCGCTGAAGATCCTGCGCGAGGACCAGCTTCGCCAGGATCGCGCGATCGACCGCATGATGCGCGAGGCGCAGATCCTCGCGACGGTCAATCACGGTGGCATCCCGCGGTTCTACGAGTGCGGCCTGCTCGACGACGGCCGGCCGTGGATCGCGATGGAGCTCGTCGAGGGCACGCCGCTGTCGCTCCGGATCGCCGAGGGTCCGGTCGACCACGAGACGGTGATCGAGCTCGTCGGCAGTGTCGCCGGTGTGCTGGCGGCGGCGCACGATCGTGGCGTCACGCACCGCGACCTCAAGCCCGACAACATGCTGCTCACGCCGACGGATCCGACGTGGCCCGTGCGCGTGATCGACTGGGGTATCGCCCACCATCTCCAGGGCGCTCGCTACACGCATCACGACGAGGCGATCGGGACGCCGACGTACATGGCTCCCGAGCAGGCGCGCGGCGGTCCCGTCGAGGGCTACTGCGACGTCTACGGGCTCGGCGTCGTCGCCTATCAAGCGCTCGCGGGACGGCCGCCGTTCGTCGGCTCGCCATCGGTGGAGATCCTCGTGCAGCACCTCAACCGACCGGTGCCCGCGCGCGCGCCGCGCTGTCCCGCCGCGCCGTTCGGGCTCGGCGAGCTCGTCGAGCAGATGCTGTCGAAGTCGTTCGAGGACCGCCCGACGGCCGCAGAGGTCCAGCAGCGCCTCGCGCACCTGCGCGCCGAGACGATGGCGCCGACGTACATGTTCTATGCGGTCGACGGCTGCGTCGACGGCACGCAGCCGCGCGCGCGCCTCGATCTCGAGGTCGACGAGCCCGCGACGGTCCTGCTGCGGCCGACGCCCGCGAACGCCACCAAGCTCAAATAAGAACGCCACGCCGTCTCTCGACGACGTGGCGTTGTCGGTCGCCCCTGCCTGGAGACGTCAGGCGTCCGGGCCTTCCATCGCGGCGAGGTCGTCGAGATCGATGTTCTCGGCGGTGTCCTCGTCGTCGAGCTCCTCGTTCGCTTCCTCCTCGTTCTTGCGAACGCCGGACTTCTGCGGGACGCGCTCGTCGAGCTGTTCGTCGTCGGCCTCTCGGTCGACGTGGGGCGAACCGATCTCGTCGAGCTCCTCGTCCGCTTTCTGAGTTTGCGAGTCTTTGCTGATGTCACGCGGCATGTCTCACTGAAAGAGCAAGGCACGAGCCACGTCACGCAGCTTACGTACGCCGAGCGCGCGAGCGCGTCAGTGGACGGTGATCCGGCCACGGGACATCCGTCCGCGCACGCCTTCGACGGAATACACGACGAGCTCGAGCATGCGCCCGAGCACGAGCTCCAGGATACGCGGGTGATCTGCCTCCCTCATGCGCTGCACCACGAGCACGGCACGTGCCATCGGCATGAAGCTGAAAGCAGGGCAAGACCGTCGAGAGGGACGCAGCGCGCTCGCTCGCTGTGGCGCGCGAGCACTGCGATCTCAGCGAGAGTTGAGCGGAAGCGTGAAGAAGAACTTGGCGCCGTCGCCGGGGCGGCTGTCGACGGCGAGGTTGCCCCCGTGTGCCGAGACGATGCCGCGGGCGATCGCGAGACCGAGGCCGGCGCCGCCCTTCTTGGTGCGCCCCGACCAGTAGCGGTCGAAGATGTGAGGCAGCTCGGTCGCCGGGATGCCGGGACCGTGGTCCTGCACCGAGATGAGCGCCTTGTCGTCCTGGCGTTCGATCGTGAGGACGATCGGCGCGCCCTTGGCGTGCTTGAGCGAGTTGCCGATCAGGTTGCCGAGCACCTGCAGCACGCGATCGCGATCGGCCGAGACGACGATCTGCTCCTCGGGGACCTGCGCGACGATCTTGCCGCCGGTCTCCTTCACGAGCAGCTCGTGATCGGCCGCGGCCTGGCGCAGGATCGCGCCGCCGTCGACGGCCGCGCGGGTCAGCGTCAGCGCGCCGTTCTCGATCGCGCTCGCCTCGAGGAGGTCGGCGATCAGGCGCTCGGCGCGCTGCGATGCGCGCTCGATCGCGCCGAGGTAGCGCGCCGGACCGCCGGTGATCTCGTCGCGGAGCGCCTCGGTCGCGAGGCTGATCGCGTGGAGCGGACCACGAAGATCGTGCGACACGACCGCGAGGATCTCGTCGCGTGCTCTCGCGGCCCTCGTCGCGCGCTGGACGGCCTGCGCGGACTCTGCCTCGGCCTTCGCGATCCGGATCGCGAAGTTGATCCGGAGGCCGAGCCGGCGCGGCGACAGGTCGTTCTTCGGGATGAAGTCGGTGACGCCGGCGTCGATCGCCTCGGAGAGGATGTCCTCGGCCTGGCGGCCGGTGACGAACACGATCGGCATTTGCCGACCCGCGGCTCGCAGCTGACGGGTCAGCTCGATGCCCGACAGGCCCGGCAGGTCCTGATCGAGGAGCAGGCAGTCGAACGTGTGCGTCGCGACCTTCGCGAGCGCCTCGTCGCCATCACCCGCCTCCTCGATGGACGCACCGAGCCCGCTCTGTTCGACCGCGCGGCGAATTGCCAGGCGGTCGACCAGATCATCATCGATAACGAGCAGGCGGAGCGATTCGCTCATGAGGACATGCGCGCAGCCAACGCGCTACTCGAGCTCTCCCGGCTGGCCGCCGGCAGCCGACATCGGCGGCGCGGACGGGTGGGTCGGAGGAGCGGCCGGCGGAGCAGTCGGCGGACGGTGGTCCGACGGGGGAGCCGCGACGCGCGCAGGCTCGCCGGGCTTCGCATCTTCCTTGCGCTCGTTGCGCGGCTCCTCGAGCCGGCGGTAGAGCGAGCGACGGTCGATGCCGAGGATGCGCGCCGCGTGCGTCTTGTTGCCGCCGACGGCGTTCAGCACCTGGCGGACGTAGCGCCGCTCCATCTCGTCGAGCGTGATGAGCTCGCCCGGCGACTCCGTGGTGATGACGATCTTGGAGCTCTGGTGCTCCTGGATCTTCGCCGGGAGGTCGTCGACGGTGATCTCGTCGAGGCGGCACAGCGCGACCGCGCGCTCCATGCAGTTCTCGAGCTCGCGAACGTTACCCGGCCAGTCGTAGTCCATGAGCAGGCGCGCGGCGGGGCCCGAGATGCCCTGGACGGGCTTGTTCGTGCGCGACGCGATCCGCTTCAGGAAGTACTGCGCGAGCAGCAGGATGTCGCCGGCGCGAGCGCGGAGCGGAGGCACCGGGATCGCGACGACGTTGATGCGGTAGAAGAGATCCTCGCGGAACCGCTTCTCGTCGACCTCGGTCTCGAGGTCGCGGTTCGTCGCGGTGATGACGCGCGCCTCGAACGGCACCTCCTCGTCACCGCCGACGGGGCGAACCTTGCGCTCCTGGAGGACGCGCAGCAGCTTGACCTGCATCTCGATCGGCATCTCGCCGATCTCGTCGAGGAAGATCGTGCCGGCGCCGGCCTGCACGAACAGACCTGCGCGCGACCGCTTCGCATCCGTGAACGCGCCGCGGACGTGACCGAACAGCTCGCTCTCGAGGAGCGGCGCCGGCATCGCGGCGCAGTTGACGGCGACGAACGGCTGCTCGCGGCGAGGCGAGAGGTTGTGCAGCGCGCGGGCGACGAGCTCCTTACCGGTGCCGGACTCGCCGGTGACCAGCACGGTCGCATCGCTGTCGGCGACGCGGCGGACGAGCTCGATGGTCTCGCGGATCGCCGGGCTGTTGCCCGCGATGCCGTCGATCGGCACGTCGCGATCGGCCGCCGAGCGGAGGCGCTTGACCTCGCGCTTGAGGGACAGATGTTCGATCGCGCGACCCACCGAGATCGCGAGCGCGTCGACCTTCACCGGCTTGGTGATGAAGTCGTAGGCACCGGCGCGGATGGCTGCGATCGCCGTGTCCAGGCCGCCCTGACCGGTCAGCACGATCGGGAGCAGGTCGGGATGGCGCTGGCGGAGCTCCTGGCAGAGCTCGATTCCGGAGATCCCGGCCATCTGGACGTCGGTGACGACCACGTCGGCCGGGGAGGTGCGCAGGTGTTCCAGTGCGGCCTGACCCGAGGTGACGGCATCGACATCGAAGCCGCGCTTCCGCAGGGAGTCCCGCAAAAGAACTGCGGTGTCCTCGTCATCATCGACGATTAGAATGGTTCCGTTCACCTCGGTCTCATGCCTTTCTGCCGCCGAGCGTAACAAATCAGTCGTTTGAGCGTGGTCGCATCCAGGGCGGCCCCAGCGAACCCCGTATTCACGCGGGGTTGCCGAGCTGGTTGCGGCGAGGTCTTGCAGTTTTCGTCCTGCGTCGGGGTCCCTTTGCGTATCTCGTGCCGCACACCGAACCCTCTGATCCGCACAGTTGGAGTGCGCAGGCGCTACAAGCACTGTGCGCTAGCGCTCGATGAGCGCCTCGGCCCCGTGCAGGACGATCAATCGGGCGCGATGTGAGAGGTCCGATGACGGCTCCGCTCGTGGAGCCGGTGGAACTCCTTCTCGAGCCGCTCGATCTCCTCATCCGGAAGGTTCTCGAGATCGAGGAGGCCATTGCGGGCGTCCTTGATCGACCGGATCAGCTCGTCCATCTTGAGCTGAAGCACCCTCGTGTCGTGGTTCTGGGTGTTCTGGATGAGGAACACGATCAGGAACGTCATCACGGTCGTCGACGTGTTGATGACGAGCTGCCACGTGTCCGAGTAGTGGAACATCGGGCCCGACGCGGCCCACAGGAGACAGAACAGGAACGCCGCGACGAATGCGTACGGGGTGCCGATCGCGCTCGAGACGGCGCGGGCGACCTTGCGAAACCTCTCGTGGACCGTCATGGCTGCGATGCCTTTGCCGTGCGCCTCGCGGTGGCGAGTGACCACTTCGACGAGCCGCTGGTGACGCGACCGTGGACGCGCGAGGCGACCCGGTCGGCGGTGAGCACGAAGAAGCCGATCACCGCGAACACGATCTGGTTCACGCGGCGCGCGAACGCGAGCGCCAGACCGAGCGGCGGTGGTGCGCCGATCACCGAGAACAGCGCGACGTTGCCGCCCTCGCTGATGCCGAGGCCCATCGGAATGATGGTCGAGATCCAGCCGAGCAGCACGCCGGCCGACAGCAGTGCGAGGAACTGGCCCGCCGACAGCGCGTAGCCCGCCGAGAGCACCGTCAGGTACGTCAGCGTCTTCTGCAGGAACTGCGAGATCGCGATGAACGTGATCGCGCGCCGGCGATGCGGGCCGTCGTCGGAACCCTTGAGCCGCGCGTCGACCTCCTCGAGCGTCTTGTTCCAGCTCGCGCGGCGCTTCTTCGAGATGATGTGGATGCGCGCGAGTGCGTTCGACAGCGTCGCGAGCATGCCGCGGCGGATGAGGACGATGATCGCGACCGAGATGCCGAGGCCGGCGAGCCCGCCGACGCAGAGCGCGACCATGCCGGCGCGCGGCACGTCGAACAGGAACGAGGTCGCCGCGCTGCCGATGCCGATCACCGCGAAGTTGATCACGAGCGCGATCAGGTTGACGTACATGACGGCGGCGACGATCCGGCGCGGCGAGCACGTCTGTGACAGGAGGCTGACCTTCAGCGCCTCTCCGAGATTCCCGCCGGGCGTGACCGCGTTGACGCCGCGGCCGGCGATCTGCGCGACGACGGTGTGTCGCCACGTCGGCTGACCGGGACCGTGGGACATGTAGAACACGGCGGTCGCATCGCAGATCGAGGACAGGATCTCGATCGCACACAGTGCGACGAAGACCCAGCCGATCGTGCGCAGGTGCTCGAGGATCACGCCGAGGCCGACGATCCAGGTCGTCGCGACGAGTGCGGCGATGCCGATGACGATCGACACGCGCGTCACCCACTTGAGCCACGTCGGATGGTGCTCCGTCGGCGATTTCTCGCAGGCCTCGTCGGACATGCGCGCGTCGCCGCTCATTTCGATCTCCGCGCCGGCGGGAGCAATGCGGCAGCCCGAGTGTGCTCGCTCGCCTCAGCGATGCGCCGACGTCCGAGCGGATTTGCGCGCATCCAGCTGAGCCTCATTGGTCGAGCCAGGAGACTGCAGCGAAAGTGCCAAGGGAAAGTACGCGGAATTCAAGTCGGCCCCGAAGCGTGGCGAGCGCGTGCGCTCGCTGTGGCTACAACGCGCGGAGGAGTGAGCGCGAAAGCACTGGACTCCCGATCACTCCAGCGTAGTTACGCGGGCTCCGGCGGTTGGTATCGAGCGTGCACATGGTCTCCAGCATCGCCGGGGAGATGTTCCCCGAGACCCAACAGTTCGTACGGCGTCCTTGGCTTGCGTTCCACCCGCGCAGGCAGGTCGCCTTGACCCCCGCGCCCCCAGCGCGGGTCCCGCCGGTGTACCTCCCCCAGGTCACCGGCGGTTTTTTTTTCGGAGGCGGGAGATGGCGACGAGGATCGACAACACCGCAGCGATGTCACCGTCGACCGCGGATCGACACGGCTAACGTTCGCGCTACGGGTTCGCGACGAACAGCGTCCGCGTCGCGATGATCGCGGAGATGCCGAGCGCGGCGATCCGCGGATCGTCGGGCGTCGCCTTGCCGCTCAGGATCTCGGTCCAGATCGCGTGCAGGCGGCGCGGCATCGGCGCGTCGGCGGGCAGCTCCGACGCGGGCAGGCCGGCGACCCATGCGAGGTCATCGCCGAACAGATCGAGGAGCCACGGGCCGACGGGCTCGCCCTCGAGCGGCAGGCGCGAGTAGAGCGGCGGGCGCAGCGCGGTCACCGTCGTCGCGGCGAGCACCGCGAGATCGGCGGCACCGAAGTGGTCGGCGAGGCCCGCGGCGCGCGCGGCGAGATCGAGCCGGCCACTCGCGGCCTCGAGTCGCGCGCGCTCGAGCGCGAGGAGGATCGCC
>JAEWJO010000341.1 GCA_023386455.1 Pseudomonadota bacterium
GCTGCGGACGACGTTTCAGCGCCGGTTTGGCGATGCGGGTCGCGGCACCGTCGGTGCCGGTGCTCCGCCGGCAAAGCACTACTACCAGCGCGACGTGAAGTACGGCCGCACCGGCACGTGGACCGCCGCGGTCGCGGGCAAGCGCGGCAACGAGGAGCCGTTCGGGCTCGCCGGCGTGCGCGTGTCGGGCACGAAGAAGGGCTCGCAGCTGTGGGTCGAGACCTGCGGCGACTGTCCCGCCGGGCAACGCACGGCGCAGTTCGAGATCCTGTACTACGCGGCTCCCGACCACGGGCTGCTTCGCTATCGCGTCGACGAGGGAGCGTGGACCGACCTGCCGACGAGGACGGCGGCGTTCGAGCCGCCGCATCCTGCACGTCAGGTCGTCCCGGTTCCGGACGGTCCGCACCGGCTGACGCTCGAGCACGGCGGTGGCGGCGTGATCGATCTGTTCGGCGTCGTGCTCCAGCGGCTCCGGCCGGGCGTCGTCGTCGATGCGCTCGGCGTCGTCGGACGCCGGCTCGCCAGCCTGCGATCGTGGGACTGGTCGATCATCGGCGAGCAGCTCGCGACCCGCGATCCGCGGCTCGTCATCCTGCAGTACGGCACGAACGAGGCCGACGACGCTGGCCTCGTCCTCGAGGACCTCGCGAAGTACTACGACGAGACGATCCTCCGGATCCGCGCCGCCGCACCGACCGCCTCGATCCTGATCCTCGGCCCGCCGGACATGGGCGTGCGCGAGGCGGGCAAGGCCTGCAACAAGCCGCCGAAGGCGGGGAGCGATGCCGGCGTCGTCCCCGCGTGCGAGTGGAGGACGCCCGCGATCCTGCGCGAGATCATCGCCGTCGAGCACGCGGCGGCCGTGCGCAACAAGGTCGCGTTCTTCGACACGTTCGCCGCGATGGGCGGCGGCGACCAGATGGCGGCGTGGGCGCTCGCCGATCCGCCGATCGCGTTCAAGGATCACGTCCACCTGACGAAGCTCGGCTACGAGCGCTGGGCCGACGCGCTCTCGGGCGCGCTCCTCGAGGACTACGACCGCTGGCGCGGCGGCGCCGGGGCACGCTGATGCTGTTCTCGAACCCCGACTATCCGGTGTTCCTGATCGCGGTGTTCTTCCTCTACGTGCTCGCGCGCGTCGACGGGACGCGCGGCTGGCTCTCCCGTGCGGCGCTGATGGTGCTGCTCGGCGACGTCGTGTTCATGCTCGTCGCGAAGGAGCCCGACGCGCTGTGGGATCCGATCGGCGGCATCGTGCTGCGGCTCGCGACCGCCGCCGGCTCGAGTGATGCGTGGGACCGCTGGCCTGCATCGATGATGCTGATCCAGTGGCCGATCGGCCTTGCCGTGCTCGCTGGCTCGATCTGGGCGGGCCGGCGGGGTGGGGCATGGCTCTCGGGCGACGCCGGCCAGCGCGTCGTCGCGCGCGGCATGGTCTGCGCGCTCGCCGTCGTCGGACTGACGGTGTGGATCGCGCATCACCTGGGCGCGCTCGACGAGGTGACGGCGTGGATCGCGGCGCACGGTCATCCGTTCGTGCTCGCCGTGCTCGGCCTCGGGATCGGGCTCGCGCGCGATGCCGGTCACCGCGCGCTCGGACGCGTCGTCGTGCTGTTCGTCGCGTCGAGCCTCTTCTATCACGCGTGGGCCGCGGCGATGCCGGGACCCTACCGCTACCTGCTCGCGCTGCTGCTCGGCACGATCGTCCTCGACTACTACCTGGCGATCTGGATCGAGGCGAGCAAGTCGCCGGTGACGCGCAAGCTGCTCGTCGTCGTCAGCCTCGTGTCGAACCTCGGCATCCTGTTCTTCTTCAAGTACGCCGACTTCGTCACCCACGACGTGCTCGACCTGCCGGTCGAGAAGCTCCACCTGATCCTGCCGGCGGGCATCTCGTTCCACACGTTCCAGTCGCTGTCGTACACGATCGACGTCTATCGCAAGCAGCTGCGCGCGACGCGCTCGCCGATCAAGTTCGCAACGTTCGTGCTGTTCTTCCCGCAGCTCGTCGCCGGGCCGATCGTTCGCGCGCAGGATCTCCTGCCCCAGCTCGAGGACCTGCCGTCGCTCGAGCTCGAGAAGGCGACGCGCGGCCTGTACCGGATCGTCGTCGGTCTGTTCAAGAAAATCGCGCTCGCCGACACGCTCGCGATCTCGATCGTCGATCGCGTCTTCGAGAACCCCGGCGCGTTCTCGACCGTCGAGGTCCTGTGCGGCGTGTACGGCTACGCGCTGCAGATCTACCTCGACTTCTCGGCGTACTCCGACATCGCGATCGGCTCCGCGGCGGTGCTCGGGTTCGATCTGCCGGAGAACTTCCGCACGCCGTACCGCAGCGCGAACCTCCAGGAGTTCTGGCGGCGCTGGCACATCAGCCTGTCGACGTGGCTACGCGACTACCTCTACGTGACGCTCGGCGGCAATCGCGGGACCGCGGCGCGCACGTACATCAACTTGATCCTGACGATGATCCTCGGCGGGCTGTGGCACGGCGCGAGCTGGGCCTTCGTCGTGTGGGGCGCGCTGCACGGCTTCGGGCTCGCGATCACGCGCTACTTCCAGCGCGCGACGGCGCGCGAGGCGGGCGCGGCGTGGCGCCTGCTCGCGGCGTGCGCGCTGATCGCGCTGTTCGGGCTGACGTTCCAGACGACGATCCTTCCCGACGACACGGGAACGTGGTGGAAGCTCGTGCTCGCCTGGCTGTACCTGACGCCGCTGTGGGCGGTCGCGACCGCGTGGCTCGGCCGCGAGCCGAAGGCGTCCGAGGCCGTGCCGCTACCGACCGGCATCCCGTGGCGCGCATTCTGGCCGCGCAAGTCGCGCATCCCGCCGGCGCAGCTCGTCGACCGGTCGTCGCGCGAGGCGTGGGTCGCCGAGCTTCTGCGCATCGGCATGTGCGCCGCGGGCGCCGCGTTCCTCGTCGCACTGCAGTACGCGGACGACTGGACATGGATCCCGCTCGTCGCGCTCACGTGGGGCCTCGCGCTCGCGGCCGACCTCGTCGAACGCGGCTCGCGAGACCTGGTGCGCGGGCTCGAGACGATCGTGCTCCGCGCGGTCGCCGTGTTCCTCGTCTTTCACTACGTCTGTCTCGCGTGGATCTTCTTTCGCGCGGACTCGTTCGATACCGCGCTCGCGGTCCTGCGCCAGCTCGGCTCTGGCCAGTACGACTCGCCCAACGTCGTGCCGATCGTCACCGCCGCGCTCGTCGTCGGCTTCGCGGCGCACTTCTTCGCCGACGGCAGCTTCCGCTGGCTCCGCGAGCGGTTCGCGACGCTCCCGCCGTGGGCGATGGGCGGTGTGCTCGTGGTCGCCGCGCTCGTGCTTCGCGAGCTCGGTCATGCGAAGGTCGTCCCGTTCATCTACTTCCAGTTCTGATCATGCGCATCCTCCCTGCATCTCTCCTCGCGATCCTCGTCGCCTGCGGCGGCTCGTCTGCGCCCGCACCGACGCTCACGCCTCCTCCGGGACCCGCCCGCACCGTCGACACGAGCGAGCTGTCGCCCGCGCTCTTGCCGCTCGCGTGGTGGCTCGGCGACTGGAAGGGCGACGCGGGCGCCGAGCACTGGGTCGCCGCGAGCGGCGCGATCTATGGCATCGCGCTCCACGGCGATTCCTTCGAGGTCATGATCGTCGACGACGGTGACGGCGGCGGTCCGGCCGATGGAATCCTCCGCTTCATCGCGATCCCCAACGGCAAGCGCTCGGTCGAGTTCAAACAGGACAAGATCGAATCGAGCTCCGCGAGCTTCGCGAACCCCGCGCACGACGATCCGAAGGCGATCACGTACGCGCGCGACGGCCAGACGCTGCGTGCGACGCTGCAGGGCGCGAAGGAGACGACGTTCACCTTTGGCCCGGGAACCCGGACGCCAGGCCCCGAGCTCGAGGACGCGGACCGGGCGTTCGCGGCCGACGTCGCCGCGCGCGGCGCTGCAGGCTGGAGCGCCGCGTTCGATCCCGAGGGCGGCATGCTGCGCAAGGGCGCGCGCATCGAAGGCGCCGCGATCCAGGAGATGATGACGCCCGTGCTCGCGAGCGGCCTCCTCGCGTGGGCGCCGATCGCGAGCGGCAAGGACGGCTCGCTCGGGTTCACCGTCGGCAAGGCGACGTTCACGGGCAAGACGCCCGACGACGCCTGGGCCAGCACGTATGTCACGATCTGGCGCCAGCAGCCGGACGGCACCTGGAAGGTGCTGTTCGACACGGGCCGTGCAGTCAACGCGCCCGCGCCGCAGGGCTCGCGCTAGACTCGACCCATGAGGCTCGCGTGTGCCGTCGCCATGGCGTTGCTCGGTGGGTGCATCCAGGGTGGGCACGACGATGGGTTCGAGCCATCGTGCAACCCGCCATCCGGCGTTCGCTATACCTGCGCGCCGAGCCCGGCGGGTACGCGTGGCTGCACCGGTCCGCGCTGGACGACGAACGACGGGCGCGTGATGCAAGAGGATCCGAGCTACCTGTTCGCGGTCGGCTGCCAGGCACAGCTGCCCGCATGCTCGCCGTTCTATCCGGGCTCGATCCGCACGCTGACATGCGAGGACGGCTTCGGTACCGAGCACGATCCAACCTGGGTCGAGCCGCTCTGATCTGGGGCCCGCCCCCACAGCTGGGGGGATGGGAGCGGACGAACGGCGTTTCGTCGACGAGCCGTCGCTGACTTGGCGCCGCGGTTTAGACACCGTGATTACACGGGCCTGGCACCCCCGCTGCACGCGAGGCGGGTATGAAGACGATCCTCCTCGCGCTCCTTGTCACGACCGGATGCATCGTCGGAGAAGCCGGCGGCGGTGGGGGAGGTGGCGGTGGCGGCGGAGACGGTAGTGGAGATGGCAGCGGAAGCGGTAGCGGGATGCAGAACCAGGGCACGGTCGACGGCGGCGCCGCCG
>JAEWJO010000472.1 GCA_023386455.1 Pseudomonadota bacterium
TCTTGCAGCCGACCTGGATCGATCCCCCGCGCCGCAGTGTGATTCGAAGAGGAGAATCGGCGGTGGTGAAGTTGTCAGCAACGCCGACTCGTCCGTCCTCCGCGACGGCCATGATCGAGTACGGGCCCGGCGAAATGGGTGACCACGTGAACCGACCCGCCGCGTCCGTCTTCGCGTCCAACATCCACAGCGTCGATCCAACCGTTCCGGACATCGATCGGACTGCGGCTCCCTTGGGTATCCACGCTCCTCTGGATCGCG
This sequence comes from Pseudomonadota bacterium, assembly GCA_023386455.1. Lineage (GTDB taxonomy): Bacteria > Myxococcota_A > Polyangia > Haliangiales > Haliangiaceae > JABFXX01. Next base: position 262 of record JAEWJO010000472.1, read on the forward strand.
AATTGCCGTTCGGAAGCTTCTGAAATGTGGGCTCGTTGGAGAGCACGCTGGCACCCTTTACGACTGCACCCGTCTCGTCGACGACAACGCCTTCCAGTCGTCGGGCACCGCCAAGCACGATGCGCAACCCGGTAGCGGCTCCTGACGCATCGAGCTTGATCTCCTGCTCGGTTTTCACGCCCGTGTTGCCGTCCCTCGCTTCGAGATCGTAGGTGTGGCCGACTTCAGCGCTCATCGAGAATCTTCCGTCGGGTCCCGTGTACGCGAAGCGACTCTGGGCGGTTTCTCGTGCGTTCGCCGAGACTGCTACCTTGGCGAGCGGCTTGCCGCTGCCGTCGACGACGATCCCTTCGATCTTGCCCGCGCTCGCAACCTCGATCACGAGCTCCTTCAGGTGCTGCCCAGACGCCACCTCGACGACGCGATCGGTCGAGAGTCCCGTCGCGTGGTTGACGCGCAGCATGAGACGTCCGCCACCGCGGACTTCGAGCTCGAAGCTTCCATCGGGCTTCGTTCGAGTCGGGTAATTGCGAACGTTCATGACGAGGTGGTTCACGATCGCGTCGGGCAGCGGCTTCCCATCGCGAAGAACGCGTCCACTGATCTTGGCGTCAGCTCCCCACTCTTTGGCCGGCTCGGAGTCCGCCGCTCCCTTGGCCATACGCACCAGCACGTCCTGCGGCGCGTTCGCTTTGACAACTGCGTCTTCGTCATCCAACACGGTGTCGTGGTCGATCACGCGAAAGTAGTACTTGGCGGGATCCTCAGGGCGCTTACCAAATCCGGTGGCGCGATCGATGCGCGGGATCCCGCGCATCACGAACCGCCCCTCCGCATCGGTTGTGACTTGGACTGGGATATCGCTGTACGGCGAGCCGTGGCTCCAATGAACCTGCTCGACGTACACGGGTTGAACTGCCACGCCGACCGCCGGCTTGCCACTCGGATCGGTGACGCGACCAGGAAGCTTGATGCTCGGAGCGAGCGGGCGCTCGCTCCGAAGTTGCCCCTCGTACGCCCAGAGTTCTTGCGCTGCATACCCCACTGCGCGAACCGTCGGAAACATCGTCTCCCGGTTGAGGCAGACGTTGAACCTTCCGGATGCGTCGGTTGTCGCCACAACAACCCCGCCGACATCAATCTGCGCCCCGGCCACCGGCTTGCCGGCACTACCTTGGACGACGCTCGTGGTCGACGTGCAGGGATAGACGTAGATCGCGAGCGCGTCAGCGGCGGCTGAACGCGTATCGACGGCGACGAGGCGAGAGGTCATTCCGTTTGCTGTGGCGAGGACGTTGTATCGACCTGCACGCTGGTCACCGAAATCGAAGCGACCATCAGGCCCGACATCGAGATCGATACCAGTCCAGATCGTCGCGTCTGGTGCATCGATGCGTAGGTTCACTTTCCCGGCGACTGGCTGTTCGCCCTCGAGTAGTTGCCCCGCGACCTTCCTCGCCGGCACGTTCGGCAAGCCAAACCATGGTGGCAACGTCTTTTCACCAGGCGTTAGTGGCTCGCGATCCAGGGCCGGCTCGGAGGTTCCGCGCCCACACGATGCGACAGCGAGCATGACCAGGACGGCGCGCATGACGACAAGGACACCGGCATCCGGCGCAGGTTTTGAAATACTTCCTGACACCGAGCCGAATGCTAGCCCGCCTTCCCTTCGCGCCTACAGCCGACCGCGAAGCTGCAACATTCTGCTGCACCATACCGCGGTGCCTGCGAATTGGATCGAGGCACTGCGAAGCGCAGTGTGCGCGGCCTCTCGCCCTGCCCCGTTGCGAGCATCCGCCCGAGAAGCCGGACCGTAACGAATGCGACGACACACACGACACCGAGGACGAGCAGCGGCCTGACTGCCTGCCACTGCACCATTCCCGGTCATGCCACGGGTGATGACAGCGAGGTCCGGCGCTGTTGTCGCGACATGCACCGTGCCGTCGCAGTTGCGAAGCAGCTTGGCGCCCGAATGGCGGCTGTCGCTGAAGTCGAGCTCGCCGCAACTGATGGCAAAGCGTACGTCACCACGTTCGCCAAGCGCCTCGCCGAGCGCCGCGTCACGAAGCCGACGAGACAGCTGCCCTGGATTGCACTCGTCGATGCCCTCGTCGAAGACCGGCTCGCCGTGGAGCTGGATCACCCGACGTTTCCCGAGGACGTGATCGACGCGCTCGACGAGCTTCGCTCGTTGCCGAAATCAAGGTCGCGCTGGACCTGGGTGCGCGACGTCGACGACAGCACATCCACTGCAAAGTTTCTCGCCGCGGCCGTCCATCACGCGAAGCTGCCCCTCGCGACGATCGATCTGGACTCTGACTCCATCGTTGTCGTGGTGACCAAGGACGGCAAGAAGCTCGGGCTCGCTCCGATTGCGGCCGAAGCGCTGTCCGCGCCGAGGCCAGCAAGCCGTCTGCCAACGAGGCCAAGCTCATTGCGACCGAGGACGCCGCGCCGCACAAGGGGTATCGCTGCGTCATTGCCGGCGAGAAGCGCGGAGATGAGGTGTTCGGGGTTGTGTATGGCGAGGCGTACCTCAAGTACACGTTCTACGCCGAGCTGCGCGGTCGCGTCGGCTTCACGACGCGGAAGACCGAGACGAAGCTGGCTTCGGTTCGCGTGCCCGCGCAGTACGGGCCGCGGAGCGTGACCTCGAGCGCCGCATCAAGGCGGGCTGGCAGCGCGTGTCAGGCGCGCGACTGCACGTGCTCGACATGGCCACGAAGAAGTGACTCCTGAGGTCGCCGTCGCCGGCCTCGCGCGCTGCTGCCGGGACAGCTGCACCGTAGCGGGACCGCCGAACGCGTTCGGGCTGTTGCTCGTTCCTTACGACGGGCCGGCGACGGGATACCTGAGGAGCGGTGACATCCCCGAGGGCGGCGCGGCGATGCCGAGGTGAATGAGCTGGCCGATCAGGAGCAAATCGGGCCCGCTCCCGCTACGGTGAGCCGTGAGCTCTGTCCCCCCGACCCGATGGGTACGTACCCCCGACGAGCTCGACGCACTGGTCGACGAGCTCACGCCCCACCGAGCGATCGGCATCGACACCGAGGCCGACAGCCTGCACCACTACGTCGAGAAGGTGTGCCTGGTGCAGCTGACGGCATTCGGCGGCGCATCGTGGCTGATCGATCCACTCGCGCTGCGCGATCTCTCGGCCCTCGCGCCCATCCTCGCCGACGCGTCTGTCCTCAAGGTGGTCCATGGTGGGGACAACGATGTCACCTCGATGCGGCGCGACTTCGGGTTCACGTTCCGCAGCATGTTCGACACGGGAATCGCGGCGCGTCTGCTCGGTGACACCGAGGTCGGCTTGCAGGCGCTCGTGCGCAACGAGCTAGGGGTCGAGCTCAGCAAAGGCAGTCAGCGCGACGACTGGTCGAAGCGGCCCCTGACCGCGAAGCAAGAGGCCTACGCGTTGGCCGACGTGGCTCACCTGATGGAGCTCGCCGCGCGGCTGACCGATCGGCTCGCCGAGGCCGGGCGTACCGAGTGGGCCCGCGAGGAGTTCGCGGCACTCGCGAGCCTGCCACCGGCGCAGAAGCGGATCAGCCCGGATGACTTCCGGCGGATCAAGGGATCGGCCAAGCTGTCGCGACGGCAGCAAGCGGTGCTCCGCGAGCTGTACCTGTGGCGCGAAGAGCGTGCGGCCACCGCCGATCGGCCGCCATTCAAGATCGTCGGGCCCGAGATCCTGCTCGCGATGGCCGAGCAACCACCGACAAGCGTCGACGAGGTCGCGCACGTGCTGTCGTCGTATCGACAGCAACGCGGACAGATCGAGATCGTGTTTGCGGCGATCCAGCGCGGCCTCGAGCTATCCGAAGACGAGCTGCCGACTCGCGAGCCGGGTGAGCGCACGACGTTCTCGGCATCTGCGCGCCGGCGCGTCGCCGCGCTGCGAACCTGGCGCGACGACCAGGCCAAGGAGTCCCATGTCGATCCATCGATCGTGTTGCCGACGCGCCTCATCGAGAGGATCGCGCTCGCCGAACCGCGGACGCTCGACGAGCTCGCCGCGATCGAAGGCATGCGCCGGTGGCGCGTCACGGAGTGGGGACAGGCGCTGCTGGCTGCATGCGCCTAGTCCACGAGATCGATCCTCAGGGATTGCTGGCGCAGCGCCGCTGCACGCAGCGTTGCGTCAGGCAGTCGCTATCGAACCAGCACGCGGCTCCTTCGCTGCCGTTGCCCATGCAGACCGACGCTCCGCTCTCGTTCTTGCGGCACGTCGCTCCCGGATCGCAGTCCGACTTGAAGGTGCACGGAACATCCGGACGACGAGGCACCGAGGGAACAAGCACGGGCGGTCCGGGCTCGGGTCCGGGCTCGGGCTCGGGCTCGGGTTCGGGTTGGGGCGACTGCACCGGTACCGGCGCGGCGCTCCTGGGAGCGGTTCCAGGCTCGGCGGGAGCCTCGTCCGCGCGGTCGCGCTGACCATCCGCCGGCGGCGGCCACACGAGCGGCGCGTTCGGGACGAGCGGATGCGGTTGTCCGTTCGCATCGATGTAGTGACCGGTACCGTCGTTGATGAGGATCGTGACGGACTCGCGATCGGTGCTGACACTCGAGCGATACGCGGCGATCACCACGCGTCCGAGCGGGACGTCGACGAACATCGGCATCGCGTCGGTGCGCTGGATCTGAATGGCGCCGTGCGTGAGCGAGAGTGCGCTCGCGGAGGTGGTCGTCAGTCGCGTACCCGGCGCGGCGATGACCGCTGCGTCGGCCCATGCCACGGTCGCGCTCGCGGGACTGTCGGCGCGCACGTCGATCTCGGTGGTGGTCACCGTTCCGGACCAGCGTGCCTTCGAGACATCGACGAAGCCGACGGCGACGCGCGGTGCGGGCTCGGTCGGCTGCGGCGAGCGGAAGTAGATGATGACGAGGGCGACCGCAGCGACGGCGAACGTGGCGAGCGCGGGTCGCAGCCAGACCCGACGCGGCGAGGGTGTCGCGTCGAGATCGAGGCGCCGGCGCAGGCGTCGATCGGCCTCGACCGGCAGCCGATCAGCTCCGTGCTCGGGGCCTGCAAGGAGAGCGTCGCGAAACTTCATAGCGCCCAACCCTTCCCTGCCAGGTGGCTGCGGATCTTGGTCATCTCGCGAGACACGACGGCCTCCGAGACCTCGAGGAGCTGCGCGATCTCGCGCTGCGAGTGGCCGTCGACAAAGGCGAGGACTGCGATCGCACGGGCTCGCGCGGGCATGCGGCTGATGGCCTGCCAGGCGAGATCGGCGAGCTGCCGTTCTGACATCGCCGACTCCGGGTCGGCGGCCTCGTCGGGTCGGCCGAGCAGGAACGCCAAGGTCCGTCGACGCCAGCGCGACTCGGACTTCATGTGCGAGAGGGCTGCGTTCTTGGTGACGCGATAGAGCCAACCGCGGACGTCCATCGCCGGGTCGAGCGCCGGCAAGAACTCGTTCGCCTTCATGAACACGTTGGCGGTCACGTCCTCCGCTGCGTCGGCGCGGCCGCCGCAGTACTTGAACGCGACCGAGTACACGTGCTGGCGGTGTGCCTCGTAGAGCTCGCGCAGCGTCGGCAGCCTCTGCTCGGCCGCGAGCGAGACGCTCCGATCGAGCGGAGAGACGAGGTGGATCCCGGCGAGCACGCGCGTCGCTCAGTGAAAGCCGATCATCACGGCAGGGCTCACGTTGTTCGTGAGCGACGACGAAAAGTACGTCGACACGCCGCCGCCGAGGTAGACGCCCGAGTCGACCCCGACATCGAGCACCTTGTATCCGAGCTGGAACGATGCGAGCGGCGCGGCGCCGTCGACGTCGACGCTCCGCCAGTCCGCGATCCCGATCCGGACCTGCATGTCCAGCCGCGTCGCGACGGAGTACTTGGCCGTCGCGAACAGCTCGATCGTGCTCGCGTCGGCCTCCGACGCGACGAGGTCGTCTTGTTGGGTGCCGTTGTTGAACATGTACCTCCACTCGGGCATCGCCAGGACCTGCGCGGTGCCGACGCCACCACCGAGGGCGAACCTGTCGGACATCTTGTAGCCGAGCCACACGTTCGCGCCGAGCGCCGTGGCGGACCCACTGCGCGTCGCGAAGTAGTCTGGATTGGAGTCCATCGAGTGACCGCGGACGACGGTCATGCCCGCGGCGACGTCCGCGCCCCACGCGAGCCGGCTCGGCTCGGTGCGGCTGCGCGTGATGAGACCCATGTTGACGGTGCGTGCGTCGTTGCAGGTGTAGTGGACCTGCCAGTCCGAGCCCCGCGCGAACACCGTCTTCGAGCTGTCGTGGGCCTGGACTTGACCGCTGCCCTCGGTGGTCTGCGCATCGACGCTGTTCGCGGCTTCGGTGACGACGGTATCGCCGACCATCGCCTCGCCTTCACGGGTGATCGCGTAGCCGCCGGCGCCACAGTGTGCCGCGATCATCGCGTTGGCATCGTCCATGCCGACCTCGGCTCGCGGTGTCGCCACCACTCCGCCGGCCGGCGACCGGGATACAAAACGCGCTGGCGAGACATGCGTCGTCGCGCAGCCCCATCCTGAAAGTGCAACGACAAGGTAGGCAACCGCTCTCATTTCCCCCTATCTACTCCACGGCCTCCGAGTTCTTGCAGAGAAAATCGCCGAGGCGCATCCGTCCGATCTTGCAGGTGTTTCGCAAGACGAGCGGCGCCTCTGTTCAGGCGCGCGTCACACCCGCGGCCCGTTCGGAGACGAGCGCGAGCGCGCCCCAGTCGAGATCGGAAAGCCCGGCGGCCAGCGCCTCGAGCATGTGATCGCGGATCACGCTGACGACGGGCATCGCGACCTCGTGCTCGCGCGCGGCGTCGAGGACGAGCTCCATGTCCTTGAGCGCGAGTGGGAGGCGGAAGCCCGGCTCGAACTGACGATCGCGCACGTGCTCGCCGTACGGCCGGAAGGTCGGCGACGAGAGGACGGTCGCGAGCAGCACGTCGAAGAACACGGCTGGCTCGACGAGCCCGGACTTCGTGACCAGCGCCGAGGTCTCGCCGAGCATCTCGATGATCGTCGCGATGAGCGTGTTGCACGCGAGCTTCACGAGGTTGGCGGATTCGGGCACGTCGCCGATCACGAACGTGTGCTGCGCGAACGCGTCGAAGACCGAGCGGATCTCGTCGATCGTGGCGCGGTCGCCCGCGGCGAGCGCGACGAGCTTGCCGGCCTCGGCGGCGGCGGGCCGACCGAGTACGGGAGCCGACAGGAAGCGCAGGTTGCGCTCGCCGTGGCGTGCGGCGAGTCGGCGCGTGAGCTCGGGGCTGATCGTGCTGGTCGAGATGTGTACGGTGCGGTTGGGTTGCATGCCGTCGAGGACGCCACGCGGGCCGCAGGTGATCGACTCGACCGCGCGATCGTCGGAGAGCATCGTGATGACCGCGTCGCCGCGGCTCGCGTCCGCGAGATCGTCCGCGACGATGGCGCCATCGGCGCGCAGAGGCTCGGTGCGCTCGCTCGTGCGGTTGTAGACAGTGACCTGATGACCGGCGCGTAACAGGGACCGCGCGATCGGCGTCCCCATGCGCCCGAGGCCGATGACTCCGACGTCCATGACTATCCTCCTCCCGACGGCCCGGCGAGCTGGTCGGCATTCGTCGGGGATTGCAGCGTCCTCCGGCGATCTCCGGTGAACGCTTGAATCGTGCACGTGCCGTCGAAGCGACCGATGCTCGAGCTCGGGGAAGCCATGACCCGCATCGCTGCGTGCCGCGTGCCACGAGCGAAGCGACGCGCCCGGCTACGCGTTCCTCGTCGTCTCGGCGGCGGCGTCGATCGGGTTCACCGCCACCGCGGTGCACGCGGGGTTCTGAGCGACTCAGCCGCAGGTGATCCGCGCGCGCTGGCCGAAGAGCTTCTCGAGGTGCGCGTTGGCTGCGGGCGAGAGGCCGAGGCGCGGCAGGTCATCGTGCAGCTGTGCGAGCGTCGCCTTGCCGGCGACGTAGCCGTTGAGGCGCGCCGCGACGGTCGAGTCGACGAGCTGCTGCGGCGTGTAGCCGGCGAGCTCGTTCATGAGGACGCTGTCGTGTCGCAGGTAGTACTTCTGGTGGTAGTCCTCGGCGAGATAGAACGTCGCGCCCGTGATGATCGGCGCGGTGATGCCCCGATCGCGCGCGATGCGCTCCTGCGCGGCGTCCGCGGCGAACACCGCCTCCATGTACTGGCGGCTGTAGGCGCGGCCGCCTCGGCGGTTCTTCCAGATCTCCTCGACCAGATCCTCGTAGCGGAGGATGCGCGGGTCGTAGTCGATCTGGAAGACCTCGGTGTGGTCCGCGAGTCGGTGATACGTCGGATCGGTGGTGCGGCCGCCGGCGTAGCCGACGCGCGTGCGGACGACTCCTGGATGACACCCGAACCGGGCGTCGGGGGTCCAGAATCAGCCGAGGCCGAACGTCGCGGTCTCGACGATGGGGCGCTGCAGATCGAGGGGAAGCATTGTCCTCAGTGTACGCGCGTGCGGCGCCGTGGTTACTCCGCCCGGACGGTCAGGTCCTACGAAGCAGCCGCAGCGAGCCGCTGCGACCGCCGCTCGATATCGCGGCGCTCGCGCTCCGTGCCGGCGTACGGATCGCGCGTGCCCATGAGCTGATCGAACCACGGGCGCGTCACGCACCAGTTGGCGTGCTGGTTCGGCCCCATGTGGTGATCGTAGTGCCACGGCAGGTGCTCGCGTGCCCACGCCGGATCGAGGTGAGCGCGCTTGTGCTTGCGGTAGTAGTTGAACGCGCAGTAGGTGACAGTGCCGACGAAGAACGGCGCGAGCGGGGCCAGCGGGGCGACGGCGACGGCGGCCGCGACGAGCGCGAGCGCCTCCTTGCTCTGGCCGTTCCACTGCTTGAACAGCGGACGCTCGTAGTCCGGATCGACGTGATCGTTACGGCGCGCGTTCCTGTGGTGCTCGTGCCAGTGGAACGCCCAGAAGCTGGACTTCTTCCGGCCGAGACCGTGAAGCACGTACTTGTGGATCAGCCACTCGGTGGCGTTGGAAGCAGCGAGGCCGAGGGGAATTCCGAGCATCGAACGACTCCTCTTGAAATGATGACTAGATAGTCACATTATTCTGGCACGATGGCTAGCCCCAGACGAGCCCGCGCCAAGTCGCCGAGATTGCCGAAGAAACGCCCCGGTCCGGCGGGCGGCAAGCGCGATCTCAACCGGCGCGAGAACCAGCAGCGGCTGCTCGACGCGGCGCTCGGTCTGATGCTCGCGCACGGGACAGCGGCGGTCACGATCGATCAGATCGTCGAGAAGGCGGCGATGGCGAAGGGCAGCTTCTATCGCTACGCCGCCGACAAGGAGGACGTCGTCGAGCAGATCCTCGCGCCCGTGATCGGCGAGGTGACCGCGGCGCTCGATCGCTGCGAGCACCAGCTGCGCACGGGGCGGCCCGAGGACATCGCCGCGATCTATCTCGTGCTCGCACGCGAGCTCTCGCAGGTGGTCGCACGCTACGCGACGCGCGTGCTGCTGTATCTGCAGGAGGCGCGTGCACCGCAGCGTGCGGCACCACCGGCGATCCAGCAGCTCGCCGACACGCTGACCTCGCGGACGATCGCGCTCACCGAGATCGCGCGCGACCACGGTCTCATCCGTGCGGTCGATCCGCAGATCTCGGCGCTGACGGTCCTCGGCGCGATCGACGCGATCCTGTTCGCGAACCTGCGCCAGCGGCGCGCGCCGAATGCAGCGCCTCCACAGGTCATCGCGGAGCTCGTCGATATCGTGCTGCGCGGAATTCGTGGCTAGGCAGATCGCGGTTGCGCCGCACGAGCGTCGCAGCGATCATGGAGGCATGAGGGCGTCCCTGCGAGTCGGCCTGCTATTTGTCTGTGCAGCCTGCGGTTCGTCGGCGTCGAACAGCGGCGATGGCGGTGCCGGCTCCCCGGACTCACCGCCCGGTTCGACGCCCGTGAACGGCAACCCCGACGGTCACTGCGCCGCGGGCGTGCCTGCGGCCGGGATTCCGGCGGATGTGTCGGCGCCCGACTCCGTGGTCGGCACCGGCACGCCGGCGAGCTGCACGTTCGCCGCGCTCGACACCGCGGTCAAGAAGGGCGGCGTGATCACGTTCGACTGTGGAAGCAGCCCCGTGACGATCGCGGTGACCGCGACGCTGCACCTGCCGATCACGAAGGACACGGTGATCGACGGCGGCAACAAGGTCACGCTCGACGGCGGTGGCGCCGTGCAGATCCTCCGGTTCGACAGCCCGAACTTCCAGGCGCTCGAGACGCGCGTCACGGTCCAGCACATCGCGTTCAAGCGCGGCGCGATCGCGGGCTCGATGCCGATCCCGACGGCGCCGCCTCCGTGCTCGCAGGGATTCAATGCCGGCGACGGTGGCGCGATCTACATGCGCGACGGCAACCTGACGGTGATCGACTCGCTGTTCGAGGACAACGGCGCGGCGCCGCTCGGGCCGGATGTCGGCGGCGGCGCCATCCGGATGCTCGGCAGCAAGCACGGGCTCCTCGTCGTGAGCAGTACGTTCCGCAACAACAAGGCGAGCAACGGTGGCGCGATCGGTTGCCTGTTCTCGGAGCTCGACGTCTACGACACGCTCGTCGAGTCGAGCACGGCGACCGGCCACGACGCGAACAACGACGACGCGACGATGTGCAGCGTGATGAACAACGGCCAGCACGAGATCGGATCCGGCGGAAACGGCGGCGCGCTCTACAGCGACGGCGCCTCGACGACCGACAAGCCGGTCAACGTGATCCTGTGCGGCGACAAGATCGTGAACAATGCCGCCGGCACGAACGCGTTCGGCGGCGGTCTGTTCTTCACGAGCAACAACTACGGCGGCACGCTGACGATCGCCGACACGACGATGACCGGAAACACCGGCGGGCACTGGACCAACGTGCAGTCGGGCACCGTGACCAACGCGGGGACCGCCGTCGGCACGAACGCGAAGAGCATCACCATCACGAACTCGACGATCCAGGGCGTCGACTAGAGGATCGCGACCGCCGTCGCGAAGTCGGGGCCGAGCTCGACGGAGAGACCTTCGGACTCCCACGTGATCCGCGTGCGCCCGGACGGATCGCGCGTGATCTCGGCCTTGGCCGGACGCGCCCCCCGCCTCACC
>JAEWJO010000612.1 GCA_023386455.1 Pseudomonadota bacterium
GTGCAGCCGCGCGAGCGACCGGTCGCGAGGCTGCACGAGCCGCCGATCAGCGTGCAGAGAGGGTGTCCGCAGTCGGACGTCACGCGCAAACGATCGCATGGTACACGGACGCTGACATTCGTTCTGCGCTGACGATCAGCGGAAGGTCGTCACGAGCTCCGGGTCGGTCTTGATCGGCGCATCATCGGCGGGTCCAGCGCAGCGCGTGGCGACGGCGTCGCTCCTCGTCGGTCGATCCGGTCGCGCACGGCCGGCAGACACACGCGAGGTCGCGCGCCTCCGCGGGGACGCGCGCGAGGGTCTCGGCAGGGACGGGCGTCTCGAAGCACCAGCACCTCGTGCGCCCGCCGGCGAGCTCGCACGCGTTGGGCTCGCCGCACAGCGGGCAGCGCGCCGGGTCGACGATCACGTCGTTCGCTCCTGCCGGAGCCTGTGGGCGGCCGCGATCATGTTCGCGAGTGCGGTCTCGACCTCGGGCCAGCCGCGGGTCTTGAGCCCGCAGTCGGGATTCACCCAGAGGCGCTCGATCGGCAGCACGGTCGCGGCGCGCAGCAGGAGGTCGTAGATCTCGTCGGCGCTCGGCACGCGCGGCGAGTGGATGTCGTAGACGCCGGGCCCGACGTCGTTGGGATAGCCAACGCGCCGGAAGTCGCCGAACAGCTCCATCCGCGAGCGCGAGGTCTCGATCGACAGGACGTCGGCATCGAGCTCGCCGATCGCCGCGAGGATCTCGCCGAACTCCGAGTAACACATGTGCGTGTGGATCTGCGTGTCGTCGCGGACACCGGAGGTCGCGAGCCTGAACGCGTCGACCGCCCAGCGCAGGTACGCGGCGTGGTCGCGGCGGCGCAGCGGCAGACCCTCGCGGATCGCGGGCTCGTCGACCTGGATCGCGGCGATGCCGGCGGCCTCGAGGTCGGCGACCTCGTCGCGCAGCGCGAGCGCGATCTGCATCGTCGTGTCGCGGCGCGGCTGATCGTCGCGCACGAACGACCACTGCAGGATCGTCACCGGACCGGTGAGCATGCCCTTCATGACGTGCGTGGTGAGCGACTGGGCGTAGCTCGACCATGCGACGGTCATCGGAGCGGGCCGCGAGACATCGCCGAACAGGATCGGCGGCTTCACGCAGCGCGAGCCGTAGCTCTGGACCCAGCCGTGCTCGGTGAACGCGAAGCCGGCGAGGCGCTGGCCGAAGTACTCGACCATGTCGGTGCGCTCGAGCTCGCCGTGGACGAGCATGTCGAGGCCGAGCGCCTCCTGCTTCGCGACGCACCGCGCGGTCTCCTCGCGGAGGAACGCGTCGTAGCGCTCGGAGGTGAGCTTGCCGGCACGCCACGAGGCGCGGGCGCCGCGGACATCGCCGGTCTGCGGGAACGACCCGATCGTCGTCGTCGGCAGGAGCGGGAGGCCGAGTCGCCGGCGCTGGGCCTCGACGCGGGTCGCGAACGGGGAGGTCCGCCGCAGCATCGACGGCGTGACCGCCGCGAGACGTTCGCGGACGACCGGATCGCTGACGCGCCTCGACACACGGCGGCTCGCGAGGGCCGCGCGCGCGCGATCGAATGCATCGCCGGTCGGGGCGGGCGAGGCGGCGGCGTCGGCAAGCGCGCGGATCTCGCCGAGCTTCTGCAGCGCGAACGCGAGCCAGTCGTGGACGTCGGGATCGAGCTTCGCCTCGCGATCGAGATCGACCGGGCTGTGCAGCAGCGAGCAGGACGGCGCGACCCAGACGCGATCGACGCCGACGCGCTCGACGGCGCGACGGATCAGCGCGTGCGCGCGATCGAGATCGGTGCGCCAGACGTTGCGGCCATCGACGACGCCGAGCGAGAGGATCGTCGCGCTGTCGACCACCGGCAAGAGATGCGCGAGCTGATCGGGAGCGCGAACGAGGTCGACGTGGAGCGCCTCGAACCCGGCGTTCACCGCGAGCGCGAGGTTTCCATGGAGGTCGCCGAAGTACGTCGCGAGCACGATGCTGGGGCGCACCGCCCATCGCGACAGCCGCGTGAACGCGCGCCGGCACGCGGCCGACTGCGACTCGGTGAGGTCGGTCGCGAGGCACGGCTCGTCGATCTGGACCCAGCGCGTGCCCGCCGTCGCGAGCAGGCCGAGCAGCCGCTCGTAGATCGGGATCAGCCCGTCGAGGAGATCGAGCGGTGCGTCGATGCCCTTCGAGAGCAGGAGGAACGACACCGGTCCGAGGATCACGGGTCGCGGCTCGATGCCGAGCGCCCGCGCCTCGTCGATCTCGACGAGGATGCGCGCCGGATCGAGCGCGAACGTCTGCCCGGCTGACAGCTCGGGCACGAGGTAGTGGTAGTTCGTGTCGAACCACTTCGTCATCTCGAGCGCTGCGACGTCGGTGCCGGTGGCGGGATCCTGGAGCCCACGCGCCATCGCGAAGTAGCGTCGCGTCGGATCGGTGATCGCCGCGAACCGAGCGGGCACGACGCCGAGCATCACGCTGGTGTCGAGCACGTGATCGTAGAGCGAGAAGTCATTGCTCGGGATGTGATCGATCCCGGCGTCCTTCATCGCGGTCCAGTGCGCACGTCGGAGCGAGCGCGCCGTGCGTTGCAGGTCGGCTTCGGTCGTCGAGCCAGCCCAGTAGCTCTCGAGCGCCTTCTTCAGCTCGCGGTCGCGACCGACCCGGGGATATCCAAGACACGTTGCCAGCACAGCCATGAGAGTCCTTCCAGCGCCCCTCGGCGCTTGCGTGAAGGCGCACGCCACGACACGTGCCGGGTCATCTGACCCGGGGGATGTTCGTGCTGTGGCATGTCGCGCCTCCGGCACCGCGTGGAAGGCAGTCGACACGCACGCACCATCGCGACGCTCGGACCTTGCCAACCTCCCGCGAGGTGCATTGTGGTCCGGCGGTTTGTCTGTCCGACCGGGCGTTGGCAGGTCTTCGGACTCTCGAGCGTGCCGGCGTTGCCGGGTTCCTGACTCCACCGCTTCCCGGTCGCTGCGACCAGTGCTCGTCGTGGAGCTCGTTCTCGATTACCGCTGCGGGGCAGTCCCGGCTTCGAACCGGGTTCCCTTTTCAGCTCCGTGCCGAAACACGGAGCACCAACACGCGCGCACGATAGGTGTGGCCCGCCGCGTCGTCAAGGCGCCGATCCGGAAGCTCCCGTGCTGCCTGCCGAATGTCGAGTGTCCGAGAGGACCTCTCAGGTGATCGCATGGACCTACACGAGTGGGTCGCCTGGCCGATCCATCTCACGTGAGTCGACCGATGTGGGTGGTCCTGTGCGCGCTCTTCGCCGCGCATCCCGTCCTGGCCGACGAGCCACGCGGGCAGGTGCTGGTCCGCGGCTTCGGCGCCGAGGACGGACTTCGCAACCAGGACGTCACCGCGATCATCCAGGACGCGAGCGGCTCGCTGTGGATCGGTACCGACGACGGCATGTTTCGCTACGACGGCGAGCGCTTCGTCCACCTCTCGCTGGAGAACGGACTCATCTCGAGCCGGATCCTCTCGCTCGGCGTGGCGCCCGATGGCCGGGTCTGTGCCGGCAGCGCGAACGGCCTCGTGTGCTGGACGGGAACGCGATTCGCGCCCACCGACCTGCCGGAAGAGCCCGTGTTCGCGATGGCGACGTTCGGTGAGCGCCTGTGGATCGGCACCGCGAGCGGGCTGTTCGTGCGCGATGCGCACGGTCGCGTCGCGCGCGCACCCGGCTGGCCGGGTGCGGGCAGTGTCGAGACGCTGTGGAGCGATGCCGCCGGCGTCCTCGTCGGCGACGGCCCGGACGTGCTGTCGACGACCGGCAACGGACGGTGGCAGGAGCTGCCGGGCGTCGGACGCGACGGCGCGCGGATCCGGGGCGTGCTGCGCGATCGCGCCGGGACGGTGTGGATTCGCACGACGCAGTCGATGCGCCGCGTCCTCGCGGGTTCGCCGATCGTCGAGGACGTGACCGGCGGTCTGCCGCCTCGCCGCGTCACCGGCTATGCCGCCGTCGGCATGGCGCTCGATCGTCGCGGCGAGATCCTCGTCGCGACCGACACCGGCGTCGCGAACCGCCGGCGCGATCGATGGCAGGTCATCGACGAGTCGGCCGGCTATCACGGCGCGCCGGTGCGGACGATCTTCGTCGATCACGAGGGCACGATCTGGGGCGCCGCGATGGGTCTCGTCCAGTGGCGCGGGCGCGGCATCATCGAGCGCCATCACGTCAGCAACGGTCTGCCGGGCGAGGTCGCCTGGGCGGTGAAGAAGCGCGACGGCATCCTCTACGTCGGAACGGACTCGTGTCTCGCGCACGGCGCGCGGCCTCGCTGGGAGTGCGTGCCCGGTACCGAGAACCACGAGGTGCGCAGCATCCTGCCGACCCCCGACGGCGGGCTGCTGCTCGGCGGCGCGCCGGCGGAGATCCTCCACGTCGACGCCGCCGGCCGCGTCACCACGTTCGGGCACGACGTCCAGCAGCCGGCCGAGAACGCGATCCTGGCGCTCGCGTACGGTCCCGACGGTGACGTGTGGGCAGGAACGAAGATGGGCCTCTACCGGCTTCCGCGAGGTCGCCCGGGCCCGCTCGTCCGTGTCTCGATTCCCGGTGTCGAGCCCGATCATCGCTTCAGCTCGCTGCTCGTCCACGACGGGATGCTGTGGACCGCGACCGTCGAGGGCGTCGTCGTCCTCGATCGCGGCACGTGGCACGTGTTCGATCAGAAGGCCGGATTTCGCGCGTCCTCGATGCGCTACCTCGTCGCGAGGCAGGACGGCCGCTACTGCGTCTCGTACAACGAATCGATCGGCGTCAGCTGCTTCCGCTACGAGGACGGCGCGGTCTCGTCGCTGACCCACATCAGCGACGGCCTGACGAGCGGCATGGTGTACTCGCTCGGCGAGGATCGCTGGCAGCGCCTCTGGATCGGCACGGGCAACGGCCTCGATGTCGTGACGTCGAGCGGCATCGATCACTTCGATCGCACCGATGGTCTCGCGGGGGATGACTCGTCGGCGACCGCATTCATGGAGGACGACGATGGCTCGCTGTGGATCGGTGCGACCGGCGGGCTCACGCACGTGCTCGCGCAGTACTACGACGGGCCGCTCCGGCCGCCGGCGGTGCGCGTCGTCGATGGCAAGCTCGGCGAGCACGCGATCGCCGCGACCGGCGAGGCGTTCGAGACCGCGCACGACCGCAACGGGCTCCAGCTCCAGCTCGCGACCGACAGCCTGACGGATGCGAGCCACCACGAGTATCAGGTGCGGCTGCGGCCGAGCGAGACCGAATGGACGACGACGCGTGCACGCCACGCGCGGTACCCGGCGCTGCCGCCGGGCGAGTACCGGTTCGAGATGCGCGCGCGGATCGATGCCGGAGAGTGGGGCCCGATCTCCGCGCTGCCGTTCGTCGTGCGGCCGGCGTGGTGGCAGTCGAAGTGGTTCTTCGCGATCGCGGGCGTGTTGCTCATGTGCGCGATCGTCGCCCTGTTCACGTGGCGGCAGCGGACCGCGCTCCGGCTCCGGACGCGCCAGCTCGACGAGCAATCGCACGCGCGCCTCCGTGCGCTGATCGAATCGATGCCGGAGCTCGTCGGCGTCTACGTCGGCCCGCGCCCGGTGTATCTGAACGCGGCCGCGAGGCGGTTCTTCGCCGTCGAGAACCTCGAGGACCTCGCCGTCGGCGGCAAGATGCAGGACCGCGCCCATCCAGACGACCGCGGCCGGTTCGGTGCGCTGGTCCAGCGCGCGCCGGCCGTCGGGAGCGGCGCGGCGCCCGAGGCGATGCAGATCCGGATCCTCGCCGCCGACGACACGTGGCGCGTGCTCGAGATCTCCGGCGTCCGCGTCGAGTACGACGGCGAGCCCGCCGTGATCACGACCGGGCGCGACGTCACCGAGAGCGAACGGCTGCGCTCGAAGCTGCTCGTGTCGGACCGCATGGCGAGCCTCGGCACGCTCGCGGCCGGTGTCGCCCACGAGATCAACAACCCGCTCGCGTACGTGATCGGCAACCTCGAGGTGATCGCCGATGCGTTCGCGAACGCGGGCGGGACGTGGCCGGCGGACGCCGCACCGACCGAGCTCGTCGATGCGATCGCGGACGCCACCGAGGGCGCGCAGCGCGTGCGCGACATCGTGAAGGGACTGCGGACGTTCAGCCGCTCCGAGGAGGAGAAGCGCGTACCGCTCGCCGTCACGGACGTGATCGAGGCTGCGATCCGCATCGTGGCCAATCAGGTGCGCCATCGCGCGCAGATCGTTCGCGAGCTCGGCGACATGCCGTCGGTGATCGCCGACAACGGCCGCCTCACGCAGGTGTTCATCAACCTGCTCGTGAATGCCGCGCATGCGATCCCCGACGGCCACTCGGTGCAGAACCGCATCACGGTCCGCACCCGGACCGACGAGCGCGGGCATGCGGTGATCGAGGTCGCCGATACCGGTGCCGGGATGTCGCGCGAGGTCGTCGTCCGTGCGTTCGATCCATTCTTCACGACGAAGGATGTCGGCGAGGGCTCGGGCCTCGGCCTCTCGATCTGTCACGGGATCGTGACCGGCCTCGGCGGCACGATCTCGGTGCACAGCGAGCTCGGTCAGGGTACGACGGTCCGGGTGGTGCTCCCGCCGGCACCGGCCGCCTGCAAGCCGGTCGCGATCGCCGCGCCGGTCGCTGCACCGGAGCGCGAAGCTCCCTCCACGCGACACCGGGTGATCGTCGTCGACGACGACCCGCTCGTCGGGCAGATGCTCCAGCGCGCGCTCAGCCGCGACTACGACGTCACGGTCGTCACGTGCGGCGAGGCCGCGCTCGAGCAGGTCGCGAGCGGCGCGTGGTTCGATGCGATCGTCAGCGACGTGATGATGCCGAACATGGCGGGGCTCGAGCTGTTCGACGAGATCGGCCGGCGCGCGCCGGCGCAGGCCAAACGCGTGATCTTCCTCTCCGGCGGTGTGTTCGAGCCGCAGACGCGCCAGCGACTCGACGAGCTCGGTACGCCGCAGCTCGAGAAGCCGGTGAGCGCGAACGAGCTGCGCAGCTGCGTCGCGCGGCTCATCGACCAGCACTCCGCCGCCTGACGGATCATTTTCGCGGCGCGCCGAGGGCGGCCTCGAGCTCCTCGATCCGCCGGCGTGCGGCGGCGAGCTCGCCGCGCAGCTTGACGATGATCTCGATCCCGGGCCACTCGACGTCGAGGTCGCGCCACAGCGTGCGCGCGAGCAGGAGCGCATCGAGATCGACCGACACGAGGTCCTCGCGACGCTCGACAAGGCCTTCCTCGACGAGGCGTACGATCAGCTCGTCATCGCCTTCGACGAGCTCGAGCAGGTGCTGGTAGGTGAAGCGGGTCATAGCGCGAGGCCCTCCCGGATCGGCTTGCCATACAGCGCGTCGGCGGCGCGCAGCGCCTCGGCGAGCGAGTCACTCGCCTTGTCGGGCATGCGGACGTCGACCTCGACGATCATGTCGCCGCGCTCGGACTTGCGGGCGATGCCCTTGCCGCGCAGGCGCAGCTTCGCGTGCTGCTGTGTCCGCGGCGGCAGCTTGAGCGAGACCGGGCCTTCGAACGTCGGCACGTCGACGCTCGCGCCGTTGTACGCCTCGCTCAGCGTGACCGGCAGCGTGATGTGAAGGTCGAGCCCCTCTCTCCGGAACAGCGGGTGAGGGCGGACGATCGTCTCGATCACGAGGTCACCGGCGGGGCCCCCGCCGCGCCCGGGCGAGCCCTTGCCGGGGACACGCAGCGTGTCGCCGGTGTCGGCGCCCTTCGGGATGCGAACGCGAACGGTGCCGTGACCGGGCAGGTCGGCAGTCAGCTCCGAGCCCTCGTAGGCCTGACGCTGGTCGATCTCGACCTGCGCGTGGAGGTCGGCACCCCGTGCGGGTCCGCGCGGCGCGCGTCGGCCGAACAGATCGCCGAGGTCGAACTCGATCGGACCCTCGTCGTCGCCGAATCGCGAGCTCCGCCGCTGCCGCGTGTCTTGCCAGCGTGCGTAGTCGCGCGCCTTGTCGGGATCGAAGCCACTCTGCAGCGATGCATCGCCGAATTCGTCGTACGCCTTGCGCTTCTTCTCGTCGGACAGCACGTCGTACGCGGCCGAGATCTTCTTGAACGACGCCTCCGCCGCCGCGTTGCCGGGGTTGACGTCGGGATGATGCTTGCGCGCGAGCTTGCGGTAGGCCTTCCGGATCTCGTCCGGTGTCGCGGTCTTCGCGACGCCCAGCGCTTCGTACAGCGACTCAGCCATGTCTGGACTCTAGCGGGCTCGCGTCAGGCTGGCATCGAGGCCGGCGCGGGAGTGGTCACGCGCGGAGGGATCGGAACGCGGCGCGCAGCTCGTCCGTGAACAGCGTCGGTTGCTCCCACGCGGCGAAGTGGCCTCCCTTGTCGACCGTGTTGAAGTAGATGAGCTCGGGGAACGCCTTCTCCGCCCAGCTCCGCGGCAGCTGGTAGAGCTCGTCGGGGAACGCGGTGACGGCCGCGGGGACCTTCACGTTCTTGATCGAGAAGAACCCGAGCTTGTTGTCGCGGAACAGCTCGTGATACAGGCGCGCCGACGAGACGCCGGTGTTCGTGAGCCAGTAGAGCGTGATGTTGTCGAGCACGTCGTCGCGAGAGAGGCCGCCGGGATTGCCGGCGAACGCGCGCGCGATCAGCTCGTAGCTCGCCTTGTCGTGCTCGAGGATGAACGCGGCCAGGCCGACGGGCGAGTCGGCGATGGCGACCAGCGTCTGCGGCCGCCCCATCATGATCGCGTACGCGATGTGCTGGTACACGAACGCCAGCATCTCGTACGCGCGCTTCTCCTCGGCGGAGAGCCCCGCCGGCGCCGGCGCGTTGGCCAGCGCGAGCTTGTCGATGTCGGGTGGAATGGCGCCCGGCATGTTCGAGTGAATGCCGACGAGACCCGGAGGCGCCTGCGCGCCCATCACCTCGGTGATCACCGCACCCCAGTCGCCGCCCTGTGCGACGTACCTCGTGTAGCCGAGGCGCTGCATGAGCTCGCCCCACGCGCGCGCGATGTGCTCGACACCCCAGCCGGTCGTCGTCGGCTTGCCGGAGAATCCGTAGCCCGGCATCGAGGGGATCACGACGTGGAACGCGTCGGCCTCGGTCCCGCCGTGCGCCGTCGGATTCGTGAGCGGTTCGATGACCTTCATCAGCTCGATGATCGAGCCCGGCCAGCCGTGGGTCAGGATGATCGGCAGCGCGTTCTCGTGCTTCGAGCGGACGTGGATGAAGTGAATGTCGAGTCCGTCGATCTCGGTCAGGAACTGGGGCAGGGCGTTGATCCGCGCCTCGCACTTGCGCCAGTCGTAGTCGTTGGCCCAGTAGCGCGCGAGCCGCTGGATCGTCTCGAGCTGGACACCCTGCGTCGCGTCCGGCACGGGCTCGCGCTCGGGCCAGCGCGTCGCGGTGATCCGCTTGCGTAGATCTGCGAGCTCCGCGTCGGAGAACTTCACCTTGTCGAACGGACGGATCGCCGCGCCGCGCGACTCGGGCTTCTTGGCAACTGCTGTCATGGTCAGGTCCTCCATAGAGCCCGCACGCTGCGCGGGATCCGGTTGTCGATCATCTGGATCGCGTCGGGCGGAAGCCTTCCGCGCAGCGCGGCAAACACCGTGCGGGCGATCCGCCCGGCGCGACCTTCATCGATCCCGAGGTGCTCTGCGAGCACGTGCAGGAAGACAGGCTCGCGCGTGACCTCGGGGCGCTCCCCGCGGTGGTTCACGCACGGCATGAGCAGTCCGCGCAGGCTGCGCGACGCATTCGCGAGCTCGCGCGCCTCGTGCGCGGTCAGCTCCAGCGAGAGCGTGCAGAGCACGGCCTGCAGCACCTCGGCCGCGGAGAGCTCGAGCGGCAGCGTGCCGCTCTGATCGATCTCGCGAAGGACGCTCTCGGTGGGCTCCTCGGTCGGCCGCCCGATCTCCATCGCGTAGGCGCGCTCCGGCGGCGTGGCGGCGATCGGCTCCTCGACGCCGAGCGGATACCAGAGATCGCGCACGCGCGGCGCGAGTCGCGCGCGAACGGCGAGAATCTCCTGCGGCGGCATCAGCTTCTGGACGGCGCAGAACACCGCACGCGCGAGCTGCTCCGCCCGGTCGAGAGACATGCGCAGCGTGACCGCGACATCGCGAACGAGGCCACCCTCGTCGAGCGTCGTCTTGCGAGGGTCGCTCTGGCGAAGCACGCACGAGCTGATGAGGGCGGCGAGCGTCGGCGGGATGTCGTGGACGATCCGCTGCGCGCGGGCGCGGGGCAGCCTGACCTCCAGCGTGCACAGGACGACCTCGGTCGCGTCGAGTGCAGACACGTGGGCCGGCAAGGTGCCGCTGCGTTCGATGTCCTCGAGCAGGCGCCGGGTGGCGAGGTCTCGCGCGAGGTCGAATCGCGCCGGCTCGATGCGGTTGCGTTGCGGCTCCATGGGCACCTCTCGCTATCCAGGGCAAGCAAGCGAGGTGCCCGCCGGCCGGGCGTGCGCACTCGGCGAGATGCTGACCGCGCCGCGCTCAGCCGCGCTTCGCCGCGGTGACCGTGCCACCGCGCGTCGCCGGGTCGCCCCACGTGCCCGTGCCGGCGAGGCCCTCGAACGTGATGCGCATCGGCGTCGGCGTGCGTAGCGGCAGGATGATCGTCAACGTCGAGCCGTCGAGCGTCACGTCGTCGATACGCACGACCTCGTCCTCGCCGAGTGCGCGCATCTCGGCGGTCAGGCGGGCACCGTCACGGCGCACGCGAACGACGTGCGGCACCGGCCTACCCTGGACGGCGAGGGTCAGCTCGTAGATTCCAGCCGGGTCGGTGATCGGTGGCGTCAGCGACGTCGCCGCGGACACGGGGAGTGCCGGGATCGGGGCGAGCGGGCCGACCCACAGCGCATCGCTGCGAAGGTCGAACGTCCACGTCCCGCGCGCGAGCGTCGCGGCGCTGAGCACGCCGTCGAGGACGAGGTCCTTGCGTACGACGGCGGGCACGTGCGCCGTGAGCGCCGAGGCGAGCCGAAGATCGAGCTCGCCGCTCGCTGCGCCGTCGGGGACGCCGAGCAACGATGCCGCCTTCGGCGAGACGAACGTCGTGCCGCCGTGGCCGGAGTCGACCTCGAGCCAGACGGTTCCTCCGGACGTCGTCACGCCGGCGAACGGCGAGAGCTGGCCGCCGCTGACGCCGGTCGCGCGGCGGAACGCGAGGGCGGTCGCCTTCTTCGTGCGCGCCGCGAGCGAGCGTGCGCTCTCGAGCCACAGCCGGTCGCGTGCGAGGTCCAGTGACACCGCGAGGCCATCGAGCGTCGCGAGCGAGATCATGCCATCCACGGCGGGCCCGTCCTTGCCGAGCATCGCCGCGAGATCGATCACGGCTGCCTCGGTGTGAATGGTGTGGCCGCCGATGCGCAGCTCGATGTCGCGACACAGCGGCGTCTCGACGCGCTCTCCGGTCATCCGCAGGCCGATGCTCGTGCCGGTCGGGATGCATCCGAGCTCGCGGGCGAGTGCCGGCGAGATCGCGGTCACCCCACCGCCGGTGTCGAACAGCATCGTGCGGCGGGCGCCGCCGAGCTCGACCTGGACGGTTCGCGAGTGGCCGCGCGGATGCTCGAGGGTGATCTCGATGGGCCTCGTCGGCCAGGACGGACGAGGGGCGGCGTCGGCAGAGGAGGCGAGGAGGACAACAGACAGGACGAAGCGGTACATCTTCCGCCAGGATGCGCGAGCGAAGCGCCCGGATGACGAGCTGTGATCGCCGCCGCAGCATCCGGCAGGCGCTCAGGCGAACGAGCGAGCGTCGATCGTCGCGCCGGTCTGCGTGCCCTCGACCGCGGCGACGTACGCCTTCGCGACGGTCGCGGCGGGAAGGCCGATCGACGTGTCCATCTTCATCGCGACGAGCGTCTCGGTCACCCACGGCGGGCTGACGACGTTCACGCGGATGCCGCGCTCGGCCTCGAGTGCCGCGGCGCGGACGAAGCCCTCGAGTCCGGCGTTGATCATCGAGACCGCCGCGCTGCCC
>JAEWJO010000656.1 GCA_023386455.1 Pseudomonadota bacterium
GTGCCGACCTCGCCCGGCTCGGGTCCGGTCGCGATGCCCGGCTCGGGCCCGGTTCGCGCGCCGGCCGACCTCACGCCGGCGACCTACTACGCGCCGTCCGGCGTGCAGGCGTGGATGCAGCACGCGCAGGCGCCGACCGGCCACGCGCGCCGGCTCGCGCTGCTCGACGTCCCGCAGCCGATCGCCGATCGGCGCGCCCAGTTCGTGATGATCGGCGGCACGAGCACGGCCGACCTCGCCGGCCTGCACGGCACGAAGGTCCGCGTGACGCTGGTCCCCGGCCCGACGGGAAACCGCGTCGTCCACGTCAAGGGCCTCACCTGCTTCGTCGCCCTCCTCGGCGGCCGCCCCTCGCCGGCGGTCCACGTCGATCGCTCGAGCGACGTCGCCCTCGTGACCCCGCGCGCGCAGGAGATAGGTCACCTCCGGATCGCCCAGGGCGCCCCCGGTCAAGCCGAGCACGTGTTCGGCATCGGCCCGGAGCTGGTCAGCCTCGGAATCGAGGACTGCGCCGACCCGATCCTGTTCGACTTCGGACCCGGATCTGAGGTGTATTTCGTGTACACTCAAGGCCGTACGGTGCCCAAGTCCGGGAGACGCGGGTAGCTCAGCCATGGCTCAACCTCCCCCGAGCGGCCCACCCGGGCGCAAATCGTCCCAAGGTCTCGACGACTACGGAGACTTCGAGGGCGATCCGACCAGCATCAACCAGATCCCGCAGGGTCCGGGCTCGCGGTCGACGTCGCAGCCGCCGGCGACGCATCCGCACCAGACGCCGCCGCAGATGTTCCCGCAGGGTAGCCCGCAGCTCTCCCACATGGGACAGCCGCCGCAGCCGCAGATGATCCAGTCGCACACGCAGATCGGCGGCATGACCGGGATGCACCCGGGGCCGCCGATGACGCAGGTCTCCGGCGTGATCGCGCAGCCGACGCCGTACGTGTCGCGCAGCCGCATCTACGCGTTCGTGGTCGACGAGACGGGCCAGCCGATCGAGCTCGGCTCCGGTCGCTTCGCGAAGGCGTACCTCGGCGAGGAGCGCTGGGTCGAGAGCAAGACGACGCTCCGCCGGCCGGTCGCGATCAAGTGTCTGCAGCGCGGCGTCACCGGCGAAGATCAGATGCGCTTCCAGATGGAGAAGGAGATCCTGGAGCGCGTCCAGGGTCACCCCAACATCGTCGAGCTGCTCGCGTCGGGCGAGGGCGACAGCGCCGGCTTCATCCCGCCGTCGGTGCGCGACCGCGTCGAGAACGACTTCATGATCCTCGAGCTGCTCGACATGAGCCTCGAGGAGCGCCTGAAGGGTGCCCGCCAGAAGCGCCGCCGCGACGATCTGCTCGCGGTCACGCTGCGCGAGCGCATCTTCCGCGTGCTCGAGTACATCATCCCGGTCGCGACCGCGGTCGAGTTCGCTCACCTCGTCCGCGACACGTGTCACCGCGACATCAAGCCGGCGAACATCCTCGTCAAGCTCCCCGATCCGAACCTGCGCGGCTCGCAGATGAAGATCAAGCTGGCCGACTTCAACGTCGGCAAGGTCGCCGATCCGGACCTCGACGTCTCGATGACGAGGTTCCAGTCGGTGCCCGGCACGCTCTACTTCCAGAGCCCCGAGCAGGAGACCAACACGTTCGAGCTCCTCGTCAACGTGACGCAGGGCTCGCCCGAGGTGGAGTTCTTCGAGGACTTCTACATCGACATCTACGAGAACGACACGTTCTCGCTGTTCAACCGCAACGAGCTCTACTCGATCGCCGCGGCGGACCGCGCGCGCAAGAAGATCCTGCTCAACCGCCCGTTCGCGGAGACGAGCGAGATCAACGTCCGCGGCCGCGTCGTGAAGAGCGTCGGCCGCCCGGCCGACATCTACTCGCTCGGCGCGGTGTTCTACTACCTGATCTCCGGCGCCTACGCGAACCCGAAGAACCTGTTCGACGCGTTCCGCAAGTTCGTCGAGTACGAACGGCGCGACGAGAACAACTCGATCGCCGCGTACATCGAGCACGAGTACCGCACGATCCAGAACCTTCGCGCACCGAAGGCCGACGGCGGCGGCGCCCCCGAGCTCGCGCCCGAGGATCGCTTCTTCAGCTACAAGCACTACCTCGACGGCAACGGCGAGCTGATCGACCCGGCGATCATGATGATCATCGCGAAGGCGATGATCCGGAACAAGCCGGACAGCTACTGCCTGTCGTACGACCTGCGGACGACCGGCATCTCGGCGATGGTCCACGACCTGCTGTCGCTGTACATCGCGTTCGGCATCGACCCGTCGGCGCGCATCGCGTACTCGAACGAGGGCTACAGCCCGGCGAAGAAGTCCGGCGCGATGCGCCGCGCGTTCGACAAGCTCTTCAAAAAGTAACGCACAAACGAAGAAAGCCGCCTTTCGGCGGCTTCCTCGACAGTGACGCGCTCCGTGACGGAGGAGCGCCCAGCGTCTTACTTCGCGGTCTCGGGCTTCGCGAGCGTGATGATCGAGAAGATGAGACCCGCGTACGCCGCGAGGCCCATGAGCTTCGCGCCGATCGCGCCCTTGAAGATGTCGAACGGCAGCGCGTTACGCATCTTGAAGAGGACGAACGCGAAGCCGATCAGAGCAACGATCGACTGCCAGCGCTGCATCGGCGCCTTCGCCGCGGCCATCGCGCCCATGACGAGACCCGCCGCGTAGCCGGCCATCACCATGTACACCTGTGCCGCCTGACCCGGGAAAGAACGAGTCCCCCAGAGCGTGATGGATTCACCACCAAAGGTCACCTGGGGCAGAAACACCGCAATAAGACCGATCAGACCGCACGCAAGCACACCGAACTTGATGTTGTTCACTGGTTCCTCTCCGGCAGAAGTTGGCTGACAGTACACCGGCTCTACAGCAAGTGGAGCGCCAGTGTCCCCCGAATTACCTATCGCACATTTGGAGATCACCGTCGCGGCTATTTGGACCCAACCCACATGTAATTCTTGGGTAGGACTGGACCCATCTGGCAGGCTTCCTCCATGGACACGCTGACCGCCGCTGAAGCGGATGACATGCTCGACGGCCTCCCGCTCGTGCCGGCGATGGCGGGCTCGATCGCGGAGATGAAGGCGTTGCGGCAGCGCTGCCTCGAGGCCGGCATCCCGGCGCTCGTCGGCTGTCCGACGGGTGCCGCGAAGAGTAGTTGAGGGACGCGAACGCACCTCCTGGTCGAGGAGGACGAATTACCGAGGGTCGCCGAGCTGATGCGCGGTGACTGGCGCGAGGCGATCGCGCGCGAGAGCGGGGTCAGCGAGGTGAACCTCGAGGGCGACGCGTGCCCGGCCTGCGGGTGCGCGCTGCCGCTTGTTGCCGGGGCGTGTGCCGACTGCGGCTTGCAGCTGGAGTACTGACCGCCCCGCCCTGCTATCCTCGATCGCAGCGCGTGTCTCCTTCACCATCAGCTACCAGACCGGCGCTCCTCTGCGTCGATCCCGCGGGCGATCGCCGCGATGCGCTCGAGCGGTGCGCCGGACGCGATCTCGACATCGTCTGCGTTCCGGACGAAGCCGCCGCGCTCGCCGTGGTGCAGAGCCGCGAGGTCGCCGTGTTCGTCACCGCGCTGCGCGGAGTCGATGCCGACGCCTTGCTGCGCGAGGTCCAGGCGCGATCGCCGCGCTCGTTCCGGATCGTGACGTCGGTGCAGGACGACATCGATCACATGCTGAACCTGCGCGACGACGCGATCGTCGCGAGCTACCTCGTCTCGCCCTGGTGTGAGGACGAGCTGCACCAGCTGGTGCGGTGGGCGTGTGACGCGTGGACGCTCGGCGGCGACATCGTCGCATTGCCGCGCGCGCAGACGCGCGCAGAGCCCGCGGACCTGCTGCACGATCTGAAGTCGCCGCTCATGACGATGCTCGCGAACGCAGAGCACCTCGAGGAGCTGTCGACGAGCGTGCCGACATTGACGGAGGCGCTCGCACACGTTCCGCTCGCCGCCGAGCATCGCCGCCTGCTCGCGCAGATCCTCGACGATCTCCAGCCGATCGCCGAGGAGCTGACGACGGCGACGCGCCGGCTCGCTCAGATCGCGGAGCAGCTGCACGGCGACGACGCGCGCCAGCCGCGCAGGCGCCGCAGCGGCACGAAGTAGGACATCTCGCGCGCGCCTCACGCCCTCCCAGCGGGGTGCAGCGAAACGCGGCAGGGAGTCCGGGCGCCAGATCGGCTATCGTCCGGCCCGGGGAACATGAAGCGGATCATGTTGATGGATGACAGCGAGATGTTTCTCGAGGTCACCGCGTCGGCTCTGAAGGCCGCTGGCTACGACGTCGTGTGCGCGAACGATCTCGCGCAGCTCGCCGAGGTCCGCAACCAGGGCACCTCGGATCTCGTGCTGATGGACGTGCAGATGCCCGAGGCATTCGGCGACGACATCGCGCTGACGCTGCGCCACGTCTACGGCATCTCGGCGCCGATCTATCTCCTCTCGAGCCTCGAAGAGGCTGACCTCGCAGACCGGGTGCAGTGGGCAGGGATCGACGGCTTCATCTCGAAGCAAGTCGGTGTCGAGGCGATCGTCAAACGCGTCCGCACCATCGTCCCCGTCTAGACATGAGCGACGACACATCCAAGCGCGAACAGCGCAAGACTGCCCGGATCCCGGTACGGCTGATCGTCGAGTACGAGGACGCCGACGACTTCCTCGGCGACTACACCGAGAACCTCTCGGCCGGTGGCACGTTCATCCACACGACGCGCACGTTCGAGGCCGGGACGAAGGTCCACCTGCTCCTGTCGTTTCCGGGCCTGCTCCAGCCGATCACGCTCGAGGGCGTCGTGCGGTGGTCGCGCGGCGGCAAGCAGCCCGGCGTCGGCCTCGAGTTTCAGCACTCTCGTGACTTCGAGAAGCTCGGCACGCTCGTCCAGGCGATCGAGGCGCGCGATCCGCGTGCGGTCGCGAGGGTCGTACGCGTGCTCGTCGCCGAGGACAACCCTCACATCTCCGAGCTCATCTGCAACGGGCTCGGTGCATCCGCGAAGCGGACGTTCGGCGACGCTTTGATGTTCAACTTCGCGACCGCGGAGAACGGCGCCTCGGCGATCGAGCTGTTGCGCACGTCGCCGTTCGACGTCGCGATCATCGACCTGTTCCTGCCGATCCTCGACGGCGTACGCGTGATCGATCTCGCACGCGGCGATCTCGGGCTCGTCGACCTGCCGATCATCGCGATCTCCGCCGCCGGCGAGACCGCGCGGAGCTCCGCGCTCGCCGCGGGTGCGAACCTGTATCTGGAAAAGCCGATGCGTCTCCGCGAAGTTCTCGACTCGATGCGACAGCTCGTCTTGCAACCGTGAGACGACCGGGAGTGAGGAAGTAACGTGGTATGTTGAGCTCGGTGGTACAGAAGAAGATCTTGCTGATCGATGACAGTGAGGTGTCGCTACACTTCACGTCGCGTGCGCTCGGAAAGGCCGGCTATGAAGTCCGGACGACGGCCGACGTCCACGATCTGCACACGGTCCTTGGAGGGTGGCGCCCCGACGTCATCCTGACCGATGTCGACATGCCCGGCGTCACCGGCCTCGAGCTGTGCCGCATGCTGAAGTCGAGCTACGAGACCGCCCACGTGCCGGTCGTCCTGTTCTCGGCGCTGCCGTCGCAGGAGCTCGAGAACGTGGCGCGCGAGTGCGAGGCCGACGGCTTCTTGTCGAAGGCCAACGGCCTCGATCAGCTGCCGCAAGAGCTCGAGCTGCTGATCGAGAACGCGCTGTTCTAGCGGTTCCAGACGATGCGGTAGAGGCACGCCGCGTCACCGCGCGTGACACACGCCTCGTGGTCGACGGTAGGTGCCTTGCCTCCGGCGAGCACGACGATCTGATCGAGCAGGCCTTCGACCCACGCGCACATCTCGCCCTCGGTGATCGGCTCGGCGATCCGGACGACGTTCTCCGACGAGCTGACGGGCATGCTCGAGACGACGCCCCAGCTCTGGTACTGGCTCCACACGTTGCGGATCGCCGACAGCGTGCGCTCGGGGACCAGCGTCGCCGAGCTCGCCGGGAAGAACCGGCGGAACGACGCGCGCACGGTCGCCCGAGCGATGTCCCGGGCGAGCCGCGCGGCATCGCGGTCGGTGAGCCCCGGTGCGACCGCGAGCAGCTGGCTGAACTGCTCCGTCGGCAGCCACGCGAGCGGTGCGGTGTCGGCGAGCGCGGCGGCGAGCTCGGGATGCGTGCCGCCGAGGCTGTCGCGCAGGCGCTGGGAATCGCGGACGCCGAGCGCGCGCGCGACGGAGCGGAACACCACGCCTCGCGTCTTCGCGACCGCGCGTCGCGGCAGGACGACGTTGCCTCGCCAGCGCGGCTCGTCGACCTTGCGCGTGAGGTTCTCGATCGACAGCGCGCCGCGCAGGCTCTGCGCGAACTGCCCCGCCGACGACGGACGCTGCGCCGGATCGTGCGACAGCGCCGACGCCATCAGCTCGTCGACGCACGCGAGCTCGAACCGATGCGTCGACGGCAGAGGCACCGGCTCGCCGCTCATCTGCCGGCCGATCACGTCGCCGTCGTCGCCCCACGGCGGCGCGAGCGTCAAGAGCGAGTACGCGGTCGCCGCGAGACCGTAGACATCGGACCGCGCCGTCGCGTCCTGGCCGGCGACGACCTCGGGTGCGACGTAGCCGGGCGTGCCAGCGGCCTCGACGAACTGGCCGAACCGGCGCGCGATGCCGACGTCGACGAGCACGGCGCGGTTGCGGAACGGATCGCGGATCACGTTCGACGGCTTGACGTCGCGGTGCACGATGCCGCGGTCGTGGAGCGCGTCGAGCGCGCCCGCGATCTCCTCGATCACCTGCACGAGCTCGGGCACCGGGATCTGCGTGCCCTCGAGCCGGCCGCGCTCGATCGCCTGCTGGAGCCCCTCTCCCTCGACGAGCTCCATGACGAAGTACGAGTCGCTTCCCGACTGGCCGAAGCTGTAGATCTGGACGAGGTTCGGGTGCTGGAGGCGCGCGAGCATCGCGGCCTCGACGCGGAGGTGCTCGACGAACGCGCGATCCTCGGCGAGGTCGGGGCGCAGCATCTTGATCGCGACGGGACGCTCGAGCGCCAGGTCCTCGGCTCGATAGACCACGCCCATGCCACCGCGGCTGATCTCGTGCTGCAGCCGGTACACGCCACCGACCGTCGCGCGCAGCTCCTCGCCGACGTCGATGTGCTGCGACGAGATCCGCGGCGCCGGACCGGTCATCGCGCGCGCGATCATCTGGCCGCCGTCGCGCGCCTCTCGCGCGGCATGGATGGCCCTCGCCATCAGCGTCATCGCGTCCTCGTTGGGGCCGAGCGTCGCGATCCCGAGCGTCACCGGCAGTGCCAGGAGCTCGCCGCCCGGCAGCTCGAGCGGACGCGCGTCGAACGACGCGTGCAGGCGCTCGGCGACGCGCTGGGCGCCCTCCATCGTCGTGCCGTGGAGCAGTACCGCGATCTCGTCGCCGGCCCACCGACCGACGATATCCTCCGCGCGGATCGTCGAGCGAATCGCGTCGGAGACCCGGCGCAGCAGCCGGTCGCCGACCTCGAGGCCGTGGCGCTTGTTGATGCCTTGCAGATCGATGATGTCGATCAGCGCCGCGGCGAGCGGAAGGGCGCTGCGCTTCGAGCCCGAGACGTAGATCGTCGCGAGGTCCGCCATCGCCATGCGGTTCCAGATGCCGAGCAACAGATCGTGTCCCGGCGCGTTGCCGAGGCGATCCAGCTCCTCGGTCGTGCGCTGGTGAACCGCGCGCCACGCGAGCTCGGTGCTGATCCGCGTCGCGATCGCGGTGAGCGCGGCGCGATGCTCGCGCGAGAACAGGATCGGCTGCTCGACGACCACACCGACGAACCCGTACGTGCCGACCGGGTTCGCGAGCGGGACCGCCAGGTAGCTCTCGTAGCTCGTCGACTCCGGGGTCGTCGGCGCGATCAGCGTCGCGTTCGAGAGCGACGCCGCGCGGCACCGCTCGGACGTCCGGTTCCACGCGAACGAGTCCCACGTGTGCGCGCCGCTGGCCGCGCCGCCCGTCGAGTCTCCACGGACCGTGATGACGCACCGGGCGACCCCGAGGCACTCGGTCAGCTCGTCGGCCGCACGCTCGAGCGCCTGGTCGAGCTGACCGTCGAGCACGGTGAGCTGCAACATACGTTCGAGCTGCGGGACGTGCGCGTGGTGAGGAAGACCTTCGAGAACGCGCTGGAGGCTGCCCGGCGTGGCCAGAACGTGGGCCCCGGCAGGGACTTCTCTCGTCACGTCATCCGTCACGACGACCACCAGCGTGCGGTCGTCGAGCGCGGCGGTCGCCAGGTCGCGCAGCGTGGCCGCGGTCTCGGCGTGCGCGGTATCGAGGACAATCGCACCGGGCGCTGTCCCGACGAGCATCAGGACCTCATGCGCAGACCGTGCGACACAGTAGGGGCGTCGCGTGCTCGCGCTTACCCGGGCTTCGAGCGCTGCGCTGCGCGACAAGAGAATCGATGCGCGTGCCATGCACTGGCCACCCGCCAGCCGACGTAGACTGCCATAGGATGGAGCGACTCGACGTGCAGCGTTTTGCGGCAGGCAATAGCACCACGAGATCGAAAGGCGGAGGTACGGTGGGCCGGTCTCCACCAATGGCGAGACGCCGTTCGATCCGCAACGTGCTCGTCGTCGATGATGATGAAGCACTCCTCGCTTCCTGGAAGCGAACGATCTCGCGCGAGCGGACGGTCGCGACCGCGAGCGACGCGGCGACGGCGCTGGCGCTCGTCCAGGACGAGCATTTCGACCTCGCGATCATCGACCTGCGCCTCGGCACAGCGTCGGGAATCGAGCTGATCCGCAGCTTCAAGCACGACAGCCCCGACACGATGATCGTGCTGTGCAGCGGCTATCTCTCGGTCGCCGCCGCCGTCTCCGGCGTGCACGCGGGCGCGGATATCGTCGTGTTCAAGCCGATCACGTTCCGCGAGATCCTCCAGCACATCGACCGGCACGACAACGAGGACCTGCCCGAGCTCAACGACACGCCGACGCTCGCACGTGCGGAATGGGAGCACATCATGCGAGTCCTCGCCGACTGTAATGGCAACGTCTCCATGGCGGCCCGCAAGCTCGGCATCTACCGCAGCTCGCTACAGCGCCGTCTCCGCAAGTTCGCGCCGCGCAAGTAGTTGCAGCTCAAACGATAGGGGCAGCAAGCGGTTACGCGCCCGGGTGCAACATTTTGCTGCACCCCTGCCGCAATCTGCGGCAGGCAACGGTTGCAGCGATGGTGTATCCAGGAAAACGGGGGATCTATCGCGAATGTCTCGTGGACCATTGCGCGCGAGCGCCGAGGAGAATCGGTTCATCCTTCGGGCGGAGCTGCGGCGGGGTGACGAGAGTGCGGTGTCGTATGCGTTCGACGTGACGCCGGAGTCGGCGTTCGTCGCGACCGACGTGCCGTGCAATCCCGGCGATCAGGTCACGCTGCGCCTGTCGTTTCCTCGCCTCCTCGCGCCGCTCGAGCTCGCGGCGACCGTCGACGAGCAGTGCGATCCGAGCGGCCCGGGCGCGCCCGCCGGCGTGCGCGTCTCGTTCCCGCCACAGGAA
>JAEWJO010000667.1 GCA_023386455.1 Pseudomonadota bacterium
CCGCGCGTTGATCCGCGGGTCCTGCGCGACCTGCTCCTCGACGAAGGCCTTCACGACCGCCTTGATCGCGTCGTACCGGCCGAGCCGGTCGTAGAGCACCGGTCCGGCCGGCCTCGCGGTGGACGCCGGCGCGGCCTGCGTGCCACCGCACGCCGCGAGCGCCAGGACCCCGGCCCACACAAATGCGAGCACCCGACCCGCGCTGCCCCCGGCACCGATGAGTCCGCGCTGCAACATGGCGACTCGTAGCCCGGTCCTTCGCATCCGGTCAACGGCCAAGAATGCGAGCACCCCCCGGTGAGCCGCAAACTGCCTGTTGACGCTGTCTGAACGCGCCCCATGATGCGGCGCATGACCGACCTCGCAGGCAAGACCTTCGTCATCACGGGCGCGAACAGCGGCATCGGCAAGATCACGGCGCGAGAGATCGCGAAGCGAGGCGGTCACGTCATCCTCGCGTGTCGATCGGCCGACAAGACGCAGCCGGTGATCGACGAGCTGAAGCGGGAGACCGGCAACGACAAGATCGAGCTCCACCAGCTCGATCTGTCGGACCTCGAGGCGGTTCGGCGCTCGGCCGAGGCGCTGCTCGCGCGCGACCTGCCGATCCACGGCCTCATCAACAACGCCGGGTTCGCGCGCGGCCTCAAGGGGCCGAAGGCGACGACGAAGCAGGGCTTCGAGGCGACGTTCGCGACGAACCACCTCGGCCACTACCTGTTCACGCGCATGCTGCTCGACCGGATCAAGCAGACGAAGGGCGCGCGCATCGTCAACGTGTCGAGCAAGTCGCACTACTCGGCGAAGAAGGTCGACTGGGACGCGCTGCGCTCGCCGACGCGCTCGCTCGGCGGCCTCGACGAGTACGCGGTCTCGAAGCTCGCGAACGTGCTGTTCACGAAGGAGCTCGCACGCCGGCTCGAGGGCACCGGCGTCACGACGTACGCGGTGCACCCCGGCGTCGTCGCGACGAACGTGTGGCGTGGCCTGCCGGCGCCGCTCGCGTGGGTCGCGCGCAAGTTCATGCTGACGCCCGAGCAGGGCGCGCACTCGACGATCACCTGTGCGACCGCGCCGGAGCTCGCGACCGAGACCGGCAACTACTACGACTACGACGGCAAGCAGCGCCGCCCGGCGCGCCTCGCGAGCGACGACCAGCTCGCGAAGCAGCTCTGGACCAGGTCCGCGGAGTGGACCGGCCTGCCAGTCTGATACGCTCGCGGCATGAGTCTCCTCGCGGTGGTCGCGGTGCTCTCGACGATGCACTACGAGGGCGACGTACCCGTCGCCGGCGGTGACTTCCTCGACGTGCCGTTCGAGGTGCCAGCCGGCACGGTCGAGATCCAGATCACGCACAGCGACGGCTCGAGCGACGTGATCCTCGACTGGGGCGTCTGGGGTCCCGACGGGTACCGAGGCTGGGGCGGCGGCCTCACCGACGACGCGATCATCGGCGTCGAGCAATCGTCGCGCAGCTACCTGCCCGGGCCGATCACGCCCGGGACGTGGACGGTCGTCGTCGGCAAGGCGAAGCTGTCCGCGACCGGTGGCCACTACTCGATCGACGTCGAGTGTCGCGACAACGCGACGCTGCCGGTGATGGCGAAGGCGCCGTACACGCCGGTCGTGCTGTCGACGGAGCGCCGCTGGTACAAGGGCGACTTCCACGTCCACTCGATCCAGAGCGGCGACGCGGGCGCATCGTTTGCCGACATCGCTACGCTCGCGAAGAGCCGCGGCCTCGACTTCGTCAACCTGAGCGACCACAACACGTACGCGCAGCACGCGCTGATCGCCGCCGTCCAGCCCCAGTACACCGACTTCTTGTTCCTGCGCGGCAGCGAGATCACGACGTACTCGGGCCACGCCAACTCCGTCGGCACGACCGGCTACATCGAGCACCGCCTCGGCTACAACGGCCGCACCGTCGCCGGCATCGTCGACGACGTCGAGGCGCAGGGCGCCCTGTTCATCGTCAACCATCCGGTGCTCGACCTCGGCACCGAGTGCATCGGCTGCTCGTGGGCGCACGTCGACGACACGCCGTGGGACAAGGTCGGCGCGATGGAGCTGATCACCGGCAACTTCGAGATCGGCATCCAGGCGTTCGTCCCGCGCGTGATCAAGCTGTGGGACACGCTGCTCGATCAGGGCAACCGGATCGCGATCGTCGGCGGCAGCGACGATCACCGCGCGGGCACCGACACCGGGCCGACCTCGTCGGCGGTCGGCAGCCCGACGACGCTCGTGCTCGCAGACAACCTCAGCGAGGCCGCGATCATCGACGCGATCGTGCACGGCCGCACGATCGTCCAGCTGCGCGGTCCCGACGATCCGTTCATGGAGCTGACGATCCGCGGCGAGGACGGCAGCGTCGCGGAGATCGGAGGCGAGGTCAGCGCCGCCGTCGCGGTCGCGACCGCTCACGTCGTCGGCGGCAACGGCATGTTCGTCCAGCTCTGGCGCGATGGCCTGAAGGTCGGCACGCAGACGGTCACCGGTGACGACGTGAAGGTCGACTTCACGGACTCGACGGGCGCGGCGGACCACCGCTACCGACTCGAGCTGATCAACGACCTCAACCAGCGTGTCGTCGTCACGAGCCACATCTACGTGACCGGGCTGGCGAGCGACGAGTCGTGCGGCTGCCACACGACGAGCGCCGGCGGAGGTCTCGTCGGCATCGCCGTGTTGCTCGTCCTGCGCCCTCGCCGCCGCCGGCGTTCTATCGCTTGAACGTCGACATCCCGAAGTCGCCGAACGGCTCGTCGCGCTCGCGCACCGCCTGCTTGAAGCCGGCGGCCATCGCGCGCTGCTGGAACGCGTAGCCCTCCTTCGTGTGGCGGGCGATGCCGTCGAACACGGTGCCCATGATCTGCGTCGCGTGGAGGCCCTGCGCCATCACGGTCTGGTTGATCAAGAGCTTGTGCATGACGAGCTGGTTGATCGGCACGCGAGCGATCCGCGCGAGCAGCGCCTCGAACCGCGCGTCGAGCTCGGCAGGCGGCGCCGACTCGGTCGCGAGGCCCCACGCGACCGCCTCGGTGCCCGACAGGCAGTCGCCGGTGAACAGCAGGCGCTTCGCCTTCTCGATGCCGATCCGGTGCGCCCACACCGACGTCGTCGGCACGCCCCACACGCGCGCCGGCGGGTAGCCGATCTTCGCGTCGTCGGCGATCACGAGCAGGTCGGAGCACAACGCCATGTCGGTACCGCCGGCGACGCAGAACCCGTGCACCTTGCACACGACCGGCTTCTCGCCGTGGAACAGGCTCATGAAGCCGCGCACGTTGCGGCTCATCATCTGGTAGTCCGTCACCGGATCCCACGCGGTGTTCGGGATGTGATTCCTCGCGACGACCGCCGGATCGATCGGCGTGCCCGTCGTCTCCGACCGATCGGCGACGAGCCCCTCGGCGCTCTCGACGAGGTCGTAGCCTCCGCAGAATCCCGAGCCATTGCCGGACAGCGCGATCACGTGGACGTTCGGGTCGAGGTTCGCGAGCTCGACACACTGCGCGAGCTCGATCGGCATCTCGGGTGTGATGCCGTTGCCGCGCTTCGGCCGATTCAAGGTG
The DNA here is from genome assembly GCA_023386455.1 of Pseudomonadota bacterium. Classification (GTDB taxonomy): domain Bacteria; phylum Myxococcota_A; class Polyangia; order Haliangiales; family Haliangiaceae; genus JABFXX01. The sequence continues at coordinate 3,579 of JAEWJO010000667.1, forward strand.
ATGCGAGCGATCGGTCCGGTGACCTCGTACGTCATCGTGTTCATGGCCGCGCATATTACACACTATTGCACTTCGTGCACGATGTTGTAATATTCGTGGAGAGTGACCCTCCAGCCGCGCCACCTGATCATGAGGCTGATGCTCGGCACCGACGACGAGACGCTGTCGGCGCGCGGCGCCATCGCGTGCTGCGCGCTGTTCGGGATCCAGGAGAACAGCGTGCGCGTGGCGCTGAACCGGCTCGCTGCTGCGGGCATGATCGCGGCCGTCGAGCGCGGCCGGTACCGCGTCGGCCGCCACGCCACGGCGCTCGCCGACGAGGTCCGCACGTGGAAGAGCGCGGAGTCACGCACGCGCGCGTGGAACGGGGACCACGTCGCGATCCACGTCGGCGGCCTCGGCCGCACCGATCGCGCCGCACTGCGCACGCGCGAGCGCGCGTTCGAGCTGCTCGGCTTCCGCGAGCTGGAGAAGGACCTGTTCATCCGCCCCGACAACCTCGCCGGCGGGGTCCGCGGCGTCCGCGAGCGCCTCGGCAAGCTGGGCGTCGACGCGCCGGTGTTCCTCGCGAGCGAGCTCGATCCCGCGCGCGACGCGCAGG
>JAEWJO010000714.1 GCA_023386455.1 Pseudomonadota bacterium
GTCGCGATCCCGGCATGCTCCGAAGCATCGCGTCGGCTCGTCGGTCAGCCACCGAGCCGGCTCGCGGCGTGGACCGAGCGCCAGCTGTTCGGGCTCTCGCGCCGGGTCACCGCGTCGTAGCGAGGACACGCCGCCGCCGCCCATCGCCCATCGGACCGTGCCGCGGTCCGAAACCCGAGGAGAATGCTTCGCGCGCGCGACGCGAAAGTGCTTTTGCCGAAAGCGGGAGGCTCCCGAGCCTGCGCGCGAAGCGAGTCGCGGTACTTCACGAATCGCGCCGCTCGTGTGCTGCCATACTCGTCGAGAATCACTCGTGCGATCTGCACGACGCGATGTCGCGCGACGGTCCCATGAGACGTCGCACGTCGCAGCTCTCGGCGATCGCCGCGACTCCACATCGAGAACGCGCCACCGCACGACGTGCCGCAGTCGCGTCGCAGCGGAGCTCGTCGACCGCTATCGGTAGCTGGCCGGGTCGAGACCGAATCGCTTGATCCAGCGCTGGATCTGCTTGCGGTCCTTGTCGAGCGCGCGGGCGACCGCGGACACGTTGCCCTGGTGCTCGCGAAGCGCGGCGACGACCTGGTCGCGCACCTTCTGGTCGACCTCCGACAGCACGACGGGACGGGGAGCGCCGGGCGGACGGCCCGAACGAACCGTATCGGGCAGGTGCTCGGCGCGAACCAGCTCGTTGTTGGCGAGGACCTGCGCGGTCGCGAGCGCCTGCTCGAGCTCGCGCACGTTGAGCGGCCATGGATAGCGCAGGAGCAGGCGCGCGGCGTCGATATCGAAGCCTGGATGTTCGGCGGGGAACATCCGCGTGTGGAGCGCGCCGATCAGGATGCCGAGGTCGCCGCGGCGCTCGCCGAGCGGCGGCACGAGGATGCGGAAGCCGGCGAGGCGCGCGAACAGATCGTGACGGAACTGCTGCTCGGCGACCATCTCGTCGAGGTCGCGGTGCGTCGCCGCGACGACGCGCAGATCGATCGCGACCGCGCGCGTGCCGCCGACCGGCATCACTTCGCGTTCCTGCAGCACGCGGAGCAGTGCGGCCTGCGAGCTGGCCGGCAAATCGCCGATCTCGTCGAGGAAGAGCGTGCCGCCATCGGCCGCGCGAACGAGGCCGGGATGATCCTGCTGCGCGCCGGAGAACGCGCCCTTCTTGTAGCCGAACAGCTCGCTCTCGACGAGGTTCTCGGGCAGCGCGCCGCAGTTGACCGGCACGAACGCGCCGCCGCGTCCCGACAGCGTGTGGATCGCGCGCGCGATCACTTCCTTGCCGGTGCCGCTCTCGCCCTCGATCAACATCGGGATCTCGGAGCCGGCGATCTGGCGGATGCGCTGCAGCTCCGCATGCCACGAGGGCATCAGCGTCACGAGGCCTGGCTCGGCGTCGCTCGGCGTCAGCTCGAGCAGCGCGGGCGCGTCTGCATCGATCGGCATGCGCTCGAAGAAGTAGAACAGCGTGTGGCCGAGCTCGATGATCGAGCCGTCGGTCAGCACCGCGCGCTTCGTCGTGTGACCGTCGACGATCGAGCCGTTCTTCGACTCCGTATCGACGAGCACCCAGCGGCCGAAGCTCGGCTCGATGCGCGCGTGCTTCGACGACATCCACTTGTCGGGCACCCTGATCGTCAGCTCGGTGCCCGCCTTCTCGGCGCGTCGCTCCGAGCCGCGACCGAGGTTCACGACGGTCAGGTCGCTCAGTCGATAGCGAACCGAGCCCGCGCGAGGCCGGCCGCATTCGAGCGCCAGCACGAGCACGGGCTCGGGACGCGGACCGGTCCGGACCCCCTTCCCATCCGCATGGATACTCAGCGTCGTTCCGTGCGTATCGCCCACTAGGGGGGCATCCTAACACGGGGTGTCGCAGGGGCTGTGGGCCGGTGTCAGACCCGATCGCTACCGTTTGACCCGTGGGCGATCTCGTCTTCTTGAACCTCGGACCCCGCCGTGGCCTCCGCAAGGGCACGAGCGCGCTTGCCTGGTATGACCGCGGCTGCGCGCTCGAGGGGCACGATCCCGCGGCCGCGCTCGAGGCCTACGACCGGGCGCTCGCCGGCCGTCCCGACCTGGCCGACGCGCACAACAACATCGGGCGCATCCTCCACGACCGCGCGGACCTCGCCGGGGCAGAGGGCCACTACCGGCTCGCGCTCTGCCTCGATCCGGCGGTCGCGCTCTACTGGTTCAATCTCGGCGTCGTGCTCGAGGACCGCGGCCGGGCGGCCGAGGCGATCGTCGCCTACGAGCAGGCGCTCGCGCGCGACGCGGCGATGGCGGACGCGCACTACAACCTCGCACGCCAGATCGAGCACGCGGCCCGCCGCTCGGGCGACGACATCATGCTGTTCCGCGCGGTCCGGCACCTCAAGCAGTACCGCGAGCTGTCGCGCGCGCTCGGCTGATCACGCGCTCGCGCGCCAGACCAGGATCTTCAGGTAATCGGCCTGCGGGAACGCGGCCGGATGATCGACCTCGGGCGCGATGTCGACCTCGAGGCGGAAGCGATCGCCGATCGCCTCGCGCACGGTCTTCTTGAACACGTCGCGCTCGACGCGGCTCGTGCAGCACGCGGCGACGAGCAGGCCGCCGGGCTTCACGTGCTCGATCGCGGCGCCGTACAGCTTCCGATAAGCAGCGAGCACGCCGGGCACCTGCGACTTCTTGCTCGTCATCGACGGCGGATCGACGACGACGAGGTCGTACTGCTCGGACCTGGCGAGCGCCGGCAGGTACTCGAACACGTCGGCGGTGACGAGCTCGTGCTTGCTCGGATCGGTGACGTGATGCGCGGCCGCGAACGCGAGCGCGCGCTCCGATCGATCGACGTTCGTGATCGCCGCGGCGCCTCCTGCCTCCGCCGCACGCGCGAGCATGCCGGTGTACGCGAACAGGTTCAGCACGCGTGCACCGGTGAGGTCGACCTTCGACGGCGTCGATCCTGCCAGCAGGCGACGAAGTCCGCGAAGGTCGAGGTACGTGCCCGTCTTGTGCCCGCCGGCCAGATCGACCGCAAACCGCAGCCCGTCCTCCTCGATCGGCACGACCTCGGGCGGTGCACCGCGCAGCACGCGGGGAGGCTGGGGCGGCCCGCGGCGGCGGCGCGCCGGCCGCAGCAGCACGTGCGTCGCGGGACCGACGATGCCGCTCGTCTCGGCGCACAGCGCACGGGCGACGTAGCGCGCGAGCCCGTCGGAGCCAGCCGAGTAGCTCGCGACGCCCAGCGTGTCGGCGAACCGATCGACGACGACCGCGGGAATGCCATCGCTCTCGCCGTGGAGGAGCCGGATCGCGTCGGTCGTCGCGGCGAGCGGTGCGCGCTTCGCGATCGCCGTCCGCAGCGTCTCGCGAAGCCACGCGGCGTCGGGGCGCGCGTCGCCCGTGCGAAGCATCCGGATCGCGATCGCGCCGTCGGCCTCGTAGATGCCGTGACCGATCACCTTGTTCGCGCCGTCGACGAGTCGCAGCCACTGGCCGTCGGTGAACACGCTCGCCGCCGTCGACATCTGCTCGCGGAAGATCCAGGGATGACCGCGCAGGGCGATCGCGACGGCGTCTTTGCGGAGCTGGTAACGGCGCGGGATCATCGGGACGCGATGTGTAGCGCGTGAATCGAGGTCCGACCCGATTCATGCGCGGTGAATTCAGCGCCGGCGCGCGCCGGACGGCATGCGTGGCGCGACGACGAGGTCGGCACGCCCGGCGGCGATCGCCGCATCGAGGTCGGGCAGGATCGCGTCTCCGCCATCCACGCAGGTCGCGATCCGGAGCTCGTTGCGCAGCCGAGCGGCGAGCGTCGCGGCCGGGAGGCGCGCGCCCGCCATCGCGAGGTCGCCGGTCGAGCTGACCCACAGGAGGTTCGCACCCGCGCGGACGAGCTGCTTCGCATGACCGACGACGGCAGCGCGCGTGGTCGGCCGATCGTGGACCGCCGCGGCGATCCAGCCCTGCGGCCGCCACTTCGTGCGCGCGGCGGCGACCATCGCGGGGAGGTGCTCGATCGCCGCCTCGACCGCCGCCTCTGCCTGCGCGGACAGCGGATCGGTGCCGGTGTGGAGCGGCCAGCCCGGATCGAGGAGGAGCAGGTCGAAGCCGGCGAACGCGGCGCGCTGGACCGCGGCCTCGAGCGCGCCGAGCACCGCGCCATGCGTGGCGATGCGCGCGACGAGGAGCCCACCCTTGCCGTGAACGTAGTCGACGATGCGCCGCCACGCGACCGCTTGCTCGTCGGTGTTGATGCGCGCGGCGGGACCGCCGGCGACTGGAATCGGTGGCGTGACGACGAGGCCGGCGCCCGCGGCGGCAGCCGCACCGAGCGCGACGAGCTCGTCGTCGCCCGCGATCGAGTCGACGTCCTGCGCGAGGAGCGACGGTGCGATCGCGATGCGCGTCGGGGCGCGACGGTCGCCGAGCGTGAACGGCAGCGCGGTCGGCGGCGGTGGTGCAGGGCGATCGCCGACGGTCGGCGTGAACGCATCGCGACCGAGCGTCGGCGCGAGACCGACCGAAGCGGCGAGCAGGTGCTCGACACCGCGCGCGAGGTGAGGGTCGCGCTTCGCGACCGACGCGTGCGAGACGCGCATGCTCCGCGTCATCAGCGAGTAGGTGAGCTGGACCGGCGCCATCTGCATGTAGCGCTCGGTGCCCTCGAACCACTCGAGGCTCGCCTGCGCCGCGGCCTGCAGCGCCTCGACCTCGGGACGGCGGCGCGCCTCGTAGGCGGCGAGCGCGGTCTCGACATCCCTGTTCGCGAGGAGCTCGTCGCGCAGGACGATCACGTCCTCCATCGCGAGCTTCGTGCCCGAGCCGATCGAGAAGTGTGCGGTGTGGGCCGCATCGCCGACGAGCACGACGTTGCCCGTGTGCCACTTGCCGCAGCGCACGGTCGGGAAGTTGCGCCAGATCGAGCGGTTCTTGACGAGCTTGTGGCCGGCGAGCTCGGCGGCGAACACGTCGCCGAGGACCGCGACGGTGCGATCCTCGTCGGCGGTCGCGAGGCCCGCGGCGCGCCACGTGTCCTCGCGGCACTCGACGTTGAACGTCGAGCCGGTCTCCTGGTAGCGATACGCGTGGACGCGGAACAGGCCGTACGGCGACTCCTTGAACAGGAACGTGAACGCCTCGTACGGGACGGTGCAACCGAGCCAGACGAACTTGTTCGGCCGGACATCGACGTGCGGGTGGAGCTCGGCGGCGAGCGAGTCGCGCACCCAGCTCGCGACGCCGTCGCAACCGACGATCACGTCCGGGCGCGCGTCCTCGCGCACCTCGTCGAGCGTCTTGACCTCGCGCTCGTACTCGACGCGAACGCCGAGCTCCTTCGCGCGCGCCTGGAGGATCTGCAGCAGCATCTTGCGCTCGAGCCCGCAGAAGCCGTGGCCGGTCGAGCGCAGCACCTCGCCGCCGGCGTGGCTCTCGATGTCGTCCCAGCGCGCGAACTTCGCGGTGATCTGCGCGTGGGTCTCCGGATCGGCCGCTGCGAGGTGGCCGAGCGTCGCGTCGCTGAACACGACGCCGAATCCGAATGTGTCTGCCGGGCGATTGCGCTCGTAGACGACGACGTCGTGCTCGGGCGCGCTCCGCTTGACGAGGATGCCGAGGTACAGACCGGCCGGGCCTCCGCCGATGCAGGCGATCTTCACGTCGCGACACTATCAGACATTTTCGACACTGCCGCGTCGAGAACCCCGGCGGTACGGTTCTTCATGCAACCGCAAACTGACACTCGAAAAACTCCGCAGTCGTTGCACGTCGAGTCGCCGGCGTTTGGTGCGAATGGGTCGATCCCGGTCCAGTACACCGCGGATGGAGGCAACACCGCGCCCGAGCTCACGTGGGGACCGGTGCCAGCGGGCACGAAGAGCATCGCGATCATGGTCGAGGACCCGGACGTTCCGGACCCGGCCCATGCGGTCTCGACCTTCGCACATCTGATCGTCACGGGCCTCTCACCGGAGACGCGGTCGCTGAACCCGAACGACGACCTTCCCGCCGGTGCCGCGTTCGGCTCGAACGATCGCGGGCTGCGCGGCTGGTTCGGGCCGAGGCCGCCGGTCGGCCGCCACCGCTACTTCTTCAAGGTGTTCGCGCTCGACACCGAGCTCGCGGCACCCGGGATCCGGCGGCTCGATCTGCTCGGTGCGATCAAGGGGCACGTCCTCGCGCAGGGCGAGCTCATCGGCACGTACGAGCACCCGCGCGAGCACCGGAGCGAGGAGGAGGCGGGACGCGAGCGGAGGCCGCCCGGCCACGAGAGACACCGGCAGTGACCTGGTAGCGATGACAGTCCTTCGCAACGCCCGCGCGCTCGTGTTCGATCTCGACGGCACGCTCGTCGACAGCCTCGCCGACATCGTGCTCCACCTGAAGGACACGCGAGGTCGCGGGACCCGATCATCTCGTCCACACGCCGGCCGAGCTCGCCGCGCTGTTCCGGTGATCAGTCGCCGGACGTCGCGTACTTCTCGAGCGCGGTCAACGCGGCGGCGAGGTCGGGCCGCATCTCGAGCACGGGGAGCACCGGATCGGGACGCGACGACACGCGCTCGAGTGCGTTGCGCAGGTTGTACTGCTTCGGATCGAGATCGGGCACGACCTCGTCCCACACGAGTGGCATCGACACCGACGCACCGGCGACCGGCCGCACGCTGTACGGCGCGACGAGCAGCTGGCCGTGCGCGTTCTGTCCCCAGTCGAGATAGACGCGACCGCCGCGCGCATTCGGGTTGCGGTTCGTCGTCGCCATGTCCGGGTGCATGCGCTCGATGATGAGGCCGATGAGGTAAGCGAGCGTGCGCGCCTGGTCGAACGTGCACTGGCCGCCGAGCGGGACGAGCACGTGGAGGCCGCTCTGGCCGGAGGTCTTCACGAAGTTCGGCAGACCGATGTCGTCGCACAGGCGATGGATCGCGAGCGCGAGCGGCACGACGTGCTCGCGCGGCGCGTTCTTCGGATCGAGATCGATGATCGTCCAGTCGGGGCGCTCGAGGTCGGCGATGCGGCTCGCCCAGCAGTGGATCGGGATCGACGCCATGTTCGCGATGAACGCGAGACCGTCGGCGTCGTCGACGAGCACGTAGTGGATCTCGCGCTGGCTGTGCTCGGACCACAGCGTCGTCGTGCGCAGCCACGGCGGCACCCAGTCGGGCATGTCCTTCTGATAGAACATGTCGCCGTCGATGCCGTCGGGATAGCGGTGGAGGACGGTCGGCCGATCCTTCAGGTAGGGCAGGAGGTACGGCGCCATCGACCGGTAGTAATCGATGAGATCGCCCTTCGTGATCCGCTCGTCCTTCCAGAACACCTTCTTGGGATTGGAGATGCGCAGCTCGCGCACCTGCGAGTCGACGACGAGCTCGAGCGAGTCGCCGGGCCCGGGCTCCTTCGCCGCGGCGGCCTCGCCGGTGCGCCGCATCGGCATCTCGCACTCGGTCGCCTTCTTGTCGCGGCGCAGGCGCTCGAACACGGGGAACCGCAGCGAGCTGTCCTCGGGCCACTCGCGATACCGCACCTGAACGACCAGCTCGGGCTCGATCCAAAGCGCGTCGGAGCTGCCCTCGGGGCGCGGGAACGTCGGCTTCCATCGCGGCTTCTTCGACAGCTCGGCGGTCAGCTTCGCGAGCAGTGCGTCGTCGAAGCCCGAGCCGACCTTGCCGGCCCACACCCACTGGCTATCGACGCGGACGCACAGGTGGAGCGCGCCGAGGCCGGTGCGCGTTCCCTTCGGCGGCGTGTAGCCGCAGACCGCGAAGTCGGCCTCCGGGTCTTTCTTCATCTTCAGCCAGTCGGGCGAGCGCTTGCTCTTGTACGTCGAGCTGGCCTTCTTCGCGACGACGCCTTCCATGCCGTGCGCGACGACCTGATCGAGGAGGGCCTGGCCGTGACCCTGGATGTGCTCGGAGAACTTCAGCGGGCCGATGTTCGGCAGGAGCTTGTGGAGCAGCGTCTTGCGCTCGATCAGCGGCAGGTTGCGCAGGTCGTGGCCGTTCGCGGCGAGCAGGTCGAACACGATGTACGTCACCGGCGACGACAGCGCGGCGCGCTGGATCTCCGAGGTGCGGTGCATCTGGCCGCGGAACGACAGCTTGTGGAAGTCGGGCTTGCCGGCGGCGTCGAGGATCACGATCTCGCCGTCGAGCACGAGCTCCGGAATTGGCAGCGCGCGCACCGCGCTCGTGATCTCCGGATAGCGGTCCGTCGGATCGAGGCCGGATCGATAGCGCAGCTTCGCCTGGCCGGCGCCGCCGTGCGCCATCATGCGAAAGCCGTCGTACTTCAGCTCGTAGAGCCAGTCATCGGACGAGAACGCGGCGTCGGCCGTCTGGCACAGCATCGGCTCGATCGCGCCGTACGCGATCGCGCGTCTCGGCACCCTCGCCGTCGCGAGCGCCTCCATGATCGCCTGGTGGCGCGGCGCGCGCTCGAACAGCTCCTCGATCGTGAGGCCCGACAGCACCGACGTCGCCGGCAACGGCGTGCCCGCCGCGAGGAACTGCTCCGCCGGCGCGTCGCGCTTCTTGATGAGCAGCCAGTCGTTGCTGCCGCGGCCGGAGAACTTGCCGCGCGTGCCCTTGCCGGTGTGCACGAGCGTGAACGCGCCGCGCAGCTTGTAGCCGTAGAGCTCGAACTTGATCTCGCCGTCGATCATCCCCTGCGCCGGATCGATCAGTGGACGGAACAGGCCGCGGTCCCAGGCGATCATCGGACCCGCACCGTAGTTGCCGGGAGGGATGACCGCCTCGAAGTGGACGTACTCGAGCGGATGGTTCTCGACCTTCACGGCGAGCCGCTTGTCGTCGGGATCCATCGACGGTTCCTTGGGAACCGCCCACGAGCACAGGACGCCATCGATCTCGAGCCGGAGGTCCCAGTGCATCCGGGTCGCGTCGTGCTGATGGACGACGAACATCCTCGGCCCGCCACGCCCGCTGCCGCCCGGCGTGCTGGCCATCGGTTCAGGTGTGGCTCCGCCCTCGCGCTTGGCGCGGTACGTGTCGAGTCCTTGTTCGTCTTTGGGATCGCTCACGAGGGCCCGGTACAATTTAATTCATGCCCGCTCGTTCCATCGGTACTGCCACGATCTCGTTCGGCCTGGTCTCCATTCCGACCAAGCTCTACACGACGAACGAGTCGTCGGGCGACATCCACTTCAACATGCTTCACGACGCCGATGGGGCTCGATTGAAGCAGCAGTACATCTGCACCAAGTGCAACGAGATCGTCGACCGAGAGCACACGGTGAAGGGATACGAGCACGCGAAGGGCCAGTATGTCGTGTTCACCCCCGAGGAGCTCAAGGCCCTCGACGCGGTTGCGACCCAGACCATCGCCCTGGAGGAATTCGTACCCGCGAGCGCGGTCGACCCGCTGTTCGTCGAGAAGAGCTACTACCTCGGCCCCGACAAGGGCGGCGAGCGCGCCTACAAGCTGATCCGCGACGCGATGCTCGAGACTGGCCTCGTCGGCATCGCGTCGTACTCGGCGCGCGGCAAGCAGTACGTCGTCTCGCTGCGTCCGTTCCAGGAGGGCCTCATCCTCCACCAGCTGCGCTACGCCCAGGAGGTGAAGCCGTGGACCGAGGTGCCGATTCCGGACCTGCCCGAGCTCAAGCCCGCCGAGATCGGGCTCGCGAAGCAGATCATCCAGCAGATCGCGCACGAGACGTTCTCGCCGGAGCGCTACAAGGACGAGGTCCAGGAGCGGATGATGCAGCTCATCAACCAGAAGGTCGAAGGCCAGGAGATCACGGTCGCGCCCGAGGCGCCGGCCGGTAAGGTCATCGATCTCATGGAGGCTCTGAAGGCGAGCCTCGGCATGGCGAAGGGCGGCGAGGCCGAGCGCAAGCCGGCGGTCGCTGCCGAGGCCACCGAAGAGGCCGCGCCGAAGAAGAAGACCGCGTCGAAGAAGAAGTAGGGCTGCCCGCTCGCGCAGCCTGCGGGCGCGCTGGATGCGGGTATGCTCGGAGCCGTGCCCGAGCTGCCGGACGTGACGGTCTACGTCGAGCGCCTCGCCGCGCTGACCGTCGGCAAGACGCTCGATGCGATGCGCATCGCGAGCCCGTTCGTGCTGCGCACCGTGTCGCCGTCGCCGCGCGACCTCCACGGCGCGAAGGTCGAGACGATCGAGCGCCTCGGCAAGCGCATCATCATCGGCGTCGAGGGCGACCGCTACATCGTCATCCACCTGATGATCGCCGGCCGGTTGCGCTGGAAGAAGCGCCTCGAGAAGGTGCCGAACAAGGTCGGGCTCGCCGCGTTCGACTTCCCGAACGGCACGCTGATCTTCACGGAGGCCTCGCCGAAGAAGCGCGCGTCACTCCACCTCGTCGCCGGCCGCGCCGGGCTCGCCGAGTTCGATCGCGGCGGCCTCGACGTGATGACCGCGACGACGAAGCAGTTCGGCGAGCGGCTGCGCAGCGAGCGTCACACGATCAAGCGCTCGCTGACCGATCCGACGCTGTTCGACGGCATCGGCAACGCGTACTCCGACGAGATCCTCCACACCGCGAAGCTGTCGCCGTTCCGCATGACGTCGTCGATCACCGACGACGAGGTCGCGACGCTCCACCGCTCGTGCATCGCGACGCTGAAGCGCTTCACCGCGAACATCCGCGAGGAGGTCGGCGACGGCTTCCCTGACAAGGTCACCGCGTTCCGGCCCGAGATGGCGGTGCACGGCAAGTACGACCAGCCGTGCCCGGTCTGCGGCACGAAGATCCAGCGCATCGTCTACGCCGACAACGAGGCGAACTACTGCCCGACGTGCCAGACCGACGGCAAGCTGCTCGCCGATCGCTCGCTGTCGCGTCTGCTGAAGGAAGACTGGCCGAAGACCCTCGAGGAGCTCGAGGACAAGAAGCGCGGCGGCAAGACCTAATCGAGGCCGGTCTTGCCGACCGCCCAGTAGGGCTTCGCCGAGTCGCGCGGCCTCACGCCCGCGGCGCGCAGGCGCGTGCGCAGCGCCTGGATCGACTGCGCGCGGCCGGTCATCAGCAGCTCGGCCTCGGGATGCGCGGCGAGCAGCGCGACCAGCCGATCGGCGACGCTCGCGAGGTGCGCATCGCCGCCGGTCTTCTCGACGAGCGTCACGGTCGCGCCGATCTCCGCGACCACCGGCTCCGTGTCGGCGCGCGACGTCACCTCGAGCACCGCGTGGAGCTCGCCGCCGCCGGCGAGCGCGCTCGCAACGCCGAACGAGGTCTCGTCGCCGAACAGCACGGCCGTCTTGCCCGGCGCGCGCTTCAGCGATCGCTGTGGCCCGACGAATCTGACGACGTCGCCGATCGCCGCCGTCCTGCTCCACGCCGACCCGGGCGAGCGCTCGCTCGTGCCGCGGTGGAACGCGAGGATCTCGGTCGTCGCGCCGTCCCAGCGCGTCGGCGTGTACGTCCGGACGTCCTTCGTCGGCAGGACGACCTGGATCTTGTCGCCCGGGATCCAGCCGGCGCCGCGCAGCTTGTCGCCGGTCAGCTCGATCGCGCGGATGCTCGGCCCGATCTCGCGCACGCCGGAGACCTTCGCCTCGCGGAGCGCGAACTTGACCGCATCGAGGAGGAGGCCTTTCACCGAGGACATGGCGGTTCCTCGAGTTGTACCGCGTGAATGCTCATAGCGGCGCCCAGTGCAGCGTGAACCAGCCGGACGTGCCGGCACCGTCGTAGTACGTCACGATCTCGAGCTTCAGCGTCGTGCCGCCGTTCGTCCTCACCGCCCACACGATCGGCCGGGGCGTCAGGACGTGGGTCGCCGGATCGTAGGCGTACCAGCCGTCGCCTTGCTCGAACGCGAAGTCGGTCTCGGACGCATCGCTCACGTAGCCGGTCGCCGGTGCGGTCGTGACCGCGTCGAACGTCGAGCCCGTGATCGGCGCGACCTCGACGCCGCCGCTCCCGTTCGCGCCGCCGTTCGTCGAGATATGGACGCGCTGGAAGCGCAGGTCCCACGCCTCGGTCGTCGCGACCTCGGTGCCGGTCTCGAAGTCGACGACCGTCCAGTCGGCCTGCGCCGTCGCGTCGAGGATCGACGTGTACGTCCCGTCCGCGCCGCGCGTCGTCGTCACCTTGCCGGCGGGCATCGTCGCACCGGCGTCGTCGCTCGCCACGGCCGGCGCATCGGGTCGCTGCGGCGCGATGTTGTCGGCACAGCCCGCCGCCGCGACCATCGTGATCATCATCGCTGTCTTCACTGCGTTCCCCTCCTCACAGGTGGACCTCGACGCCCGCGTAGAACGTGCGTGGAGGAATTCGATCGAGCTCGGCATCGCCGGCGTCGAGCAGGTTGTCGACGCCGAGGAATCCGCCGAGGCCGCCGGGAAAGCGCTTGGCGATGCGCGCCCGGAGCTCGAGGCGTCGCGCCGTCAGCGTCGCGCGCTGCGGATCCTCGTCGAGATGGAACGGCCGCTGCCCGGTCAGCACCGCCGCGGTGAACGCCTCGAACCCCTCCTCGCGATCGCGCCAGCGCAGCGTCGCGGTCAAGCGCTGCGCCGGCACGCTCTCGAGCGGCCGCTCCGCATCCATGTCGCGCGCGCGGGTCAGCGCGTAGCCCGCTTCGAGCCCCGCCCGTCCATGCGTCACCATCGCGTACGCCTCGGCGCCCGCCGTGCGCGCGCGACCGATGTTGGCGTAGCCAAACCGGAGCGTCCCGATTCCGTCGTCGGGCAGCGTCACGGCGTGGATCAGATCCGCGAGCGCGTTGTAGTAGCCGCTCGCCGACATCCACAGCCAGCTCGCGGCCTGCCACTCGCCGGCAACCTGCACGCTGCGCGAGGTCTCCGGCCGCAGCTCGGGGTTGCCGTCGACGACGTAGCCGACGCTCGGGTTCGCGAAGTGCAGCAACAGCTCCTTGAAGCCCGGTGCGCGGTAGCCCATGCCGGCGCTGGCGCGCACGACGACGCGCTCGTGCGCCTCCCACCGCGCGGCGAGCTTCGGCGTCGCGTGCGTGCCGAACTGGCTGTCGAGATCGATGCGTGCCGCCGGTACGACGATCAGCTTCGCGTCGTCGAGCACGCGCCACTCGTCCTGCGCGAGCACCGCGCCGCGCGTGCGGATGCCCGGCATCGAGAGTCGCTCCGAGGCCAGGCCCTCGCGCAGCAGCTCGGTACCGACGAGCGCGCGGTGGTCGCCGACCTGGCGGACCACCTGCGCCGAGCCCTCGATCAGCGTCTCGTCGGTCACCTGGTACGCGTCGAGCGCGTCGGCCATTCGCTGGTCGTACAAATACTGGTCGCGATACATGCTCGCGTCGGCGCTCGCGCGCACCGCGGTCCGGTCGCCGGTGTACTGCGCGGTCGCGGCGGCGCTCGCCGTCTCGACGAGATTCCTGCGATCGAACACCGCCCCGGTCGCGCTTGCATCGACGCCGCGCAGATCGCGCCACAGGTAGTCGGCGGCCGCATCGAAGCGCCACCGCTCGAGTCGCTGGTGTACGCCGCGCGCGGTGACGTGCCGATCCTCGTGTCCGTCGAGCGTCGTGCTGGTCGTCGCGGTACGGCCGCCGTCGTCGCGTCGCACCGGATCTGCACGTCGCAGATCGACGGCGATCGCACTGCCGAGCCCACGCCGCGCGTAGGCCATGCGTCCGCGGACGTCGCTCGCGAGCCGGCCATCGATCCGGGCGAGTGCATCGAGCGCGAAGCCATCCCGTGCGCGGCGCGTGATGATGTTGACGACGCCGCCGAGCGCGTCGGCGCCGTACAGCGCGGAGCTCGGTCCGCGCACGATCTCGATCTGCTCGACGTCTTCTACACCGAACCGATCGAGGTCGAGGTACCCGTCGGTGCGGCCGATCTGGCGTGCGCCGTCGACGAGCACGAGCGTGTACTGCGGCCCGAGTCCCTGGATCGTGATGCCACTCGTGCCGGCGATCCCGCGATCGATCCAGAGTCCGGGTCGCAGGCTCAGCGCGTCGCCGACCGTCTGGACGCCCGACTCCTCGATCCGCGCGCGATCGATCACCTCGGTCACGACCGGCGACGCCGATAGCGGCGTCTCCGCGCGCGTCCCGGTGACGACGATGACCTCACCGCCCGTGTCGTCGAACGCGAGGTCGGCACTTGCTCCCGGCGTGTCGTCCGGACTCGCGAGGTCGCTCGCCGTGCGGTCGGCGGCGGTGCGGTCGCTTGCCGTGCGGTCGCCGGCGGTATCGTCGCCGGCCGTGCGGTTCGCGGTGCGGTCGCGGACCGTCCGCTCTGTCTCCGATCGTGCCGCCGTCGACTCGGCAGACGCATGTCGCGCGAACGGAATCGTCGCGAGCCAGACGATCACGGCAGGACGCGCACGCCGCGTCGCGGCGGACAGCACCCCGAGCGCGCGACGCTGTGCCGTACTGAGGC
>JAEWJO010000730.1 GCA_023386455.1 Pseudomonadota bacterium
GGTCAGGGTGAAGGCGCGCCGATGGAGGCCGGTGGCGAGCGGCCGCCGCAGCAGCCCCGCCTCGGCCCCGATGGCCAGCCGTTGCCGCCCCGCAGCAAGCGCCCGCGCAAGCCGATCGGCCCCGACGCGAACGGCATGGGACCCGACGGAAAGCCGTGGGATCCCGAGCGTCGCGCCAAGCGCGTGGCCGAGCGCCAGGCGGGCGTGAATACCGAGGGTCAGGGCGCCGTCGAAGCGCAGACGCCGTCCGTGCCGTCCGAAACCCCGACCGAGTAGCCCTTCGATCACCGGACATATATCCGGTTATCGAAGTCACACAATCTCGGGGATGACTTCGAGATCGCACGGCGAATCGCCCGGTCACCAAGTCACAGCCAAGAAACTCTCGAACCCGCGCGGTGTCGTGGTTCTATTCTCGTTGTTGGAGGCCCCATGTCTCGTCGAGTGATGTCCGCCGCAGTTCTCGCCGTGGCCGTCGTTGTCGCCACGGGCCACCCCGCATCGGCCGATATGTCCAAGCCGGTGATCTCCGCGTTCAGAGGTCAGTTCGTCGTCACCCAGGACGAGCTGCCCGATGGCAAGAACGACAAGGACACGATCGCCAAGATCAAGAAGGCGCAGCTGAAGGAGCTGACCGGCACCGCGCAGGAAGACGTGACGTCGTGGTCATTCCACTACACCGCGTTCCTGACGAAGACCGGCGCGAAGAACCTCAAGATGCGCTTCATGAAGGGCAAGCAGCTGTCCGCGGACAAGCAGCTCGACGGCATCGATCCGAAGAGCACCGTCCTGACCGGCGACATCAACATCAACGAGGACGAAGGTCTTGCGAAAGGGAATACCTACACGATCGAGCTCGTGAATGCTTCCGATGCCGTGGTCGCGAAGACGACGCTTGTGATGAAATAGCACCTCCGGGTGCATGACCGATCCTGACGACGACGCGAAGCCGACCGCCACCTTCAACCGCGTCGGTGACGACGTCGAGGAAGCGCTTCGCCGCAGCGAGCAGCACCTCGCCGCGGCCCAGCGCATCACTCACTGCGGCAGCTGGGAGATCGAGCTCGGAGACCTCTCCGATATCGACGGCAATCCGCTGCGCTGGTCCGACGAGGTATTCCGGATCTTCGGCTACGAGCCGGGCGCGATCGAGGTCACGAACGAGAACTTCTTTCGCGCCGTCCATCCCGAGGACCGCGAGCGGATCCACGCGGCGGTCCAGGCGGCGATCGAGACCGGCGCGCCCTACTCGCTCGATCACCGGGTGATCCGGCCCGACGGCTCGATCCGCATCGTCCACGAGGAATCGGAGCTCCGCTACGACGCCAGCGGCCGCCCGACCCGGATGATCGGCACGGTCCAGGACATCACGCACCAGCGCCAGACCGAGGCGCAGCTCGTGCTCGGCGACCGCATGGCCTCGCTCGGCCAGCTCGCGGGCGGCATCGCCCACGAGGTCAACAACCCGCTGACCGCCGTCGTCGCGAACCTCGACCTGATCGAGCGCACGCTGAAGAAGCTGGACGGCGCGTCGCCGGCGCTGCTCGAGCAGGTCGCCGACGCGATCGAGGGTGCCGACCGCGTGCGCGCGATCATCCGCGACCTGACCGCGTTCGCGCGCGCCGACGATGCGCGCACGGTCGTCGATGTCGTCGCCGTGATCGAATCATCCCTGCGGCTCGCAGCGCACGAGCTGAAGCATCGCGCGAACGTCGTGCGCGACTTCGCGGGGATGGTGCTCGTCGAGGGCAACGAGGCGCGGCTCGGTCAGCTGTTCCTGAACCTCCTGCGCAACGCGGCGGCGGCCATCCCCGAGGGCGAGCCGGATCGCAACGAGGTCCGCGTGTCGGTGAGGAGCGAAGGAACCCGCGTTCGGATCGCGATCGGCGATACCGGCGCCGGCATCGCGCCCGAGGACCAGGCGCGGATCTTCGAGCCGTTCTTCACGACGAATCCCGGCGTCGGGATCGGGCTTGGCCTGTCGATCTGCCAGCGGATCGTGAACGCACTCCGCGGCTCGCTGACGTTCACGAGCGAGCCCGGGCGCGGCACGGAGTTCGTCGTCGACCTGCCGGCGCCGGCGAGCATGGTGCGCCGGGCGAGCACCGCGCCTCGCACCGGCCCCTCCGGCTCGCGGCCACCGCAGAACAAGGTTCGCCGCGCGCGCGTGCTCGTCATCGACGACGAGGCGATCATCACGAACGCGCTCGAGCACCAGCTCGGCGAGTATCACGACGTCACGATCGCGAACGAACCGCTCGCGGCGCTCGAGCTGATCCGCGAGGATCGCTTCGACGTGATCCTGTGCGATCTGATGATGCCGAGGCTCACCGGGTTCGACCTCTACAAGAGCCTCGAGACGCCGCTCGCGGCGAAGGTGATCCTCATGACCGGCGGCTCGTACAGCCACGAGCTGCGCGACCTGATGGAGCAGACCTCGGTGGCGACGGTCACCAAGCCGTTCGAGCTCGACGAGCTGCTGCGCGCGATCAGCGTCGTGATCGCCCGCAGGACCTGACGCGCCGGGCGACGATCCGTCTCGGCCGCGCCGATGCCTACTTCCCGGCGAGGACTTGCTTCGCGGCCGCGGCGACGTGCTGCGGCGTGATCTCGTACTTCTCGAACAGGACCTCGGCGGGTGCCGACGCGCCGTAGCGGTCGACGCCGATCGCGATGCCGCGGTCGCCCACGTGCTCGCGCCAGCCGAGCGTCACGCCGGCCTCGACCGACACGCGCTGCCAGCGATCGCGCGGCAGCACCGACTCGCGATAGGCCGCGTCCTGCTCGGCGAACAGCTCCCAGCACGGCATCGAGACGACGCGCGCGCTGATGTTCTCCTTCGCGAGCAGGTCGCGCGCAGCGAGCGCGACCGAGACCTCGGAGCCCGTGCCGATCAGGATCACGTCGCTGCCCTCGGCGAGCACGTAGGCGCCGCGCTCGGCGCCGGGCGCGCCCGCCTGCGTCACCGTCGGAAGATCCTGGCGCGACAGCACGAGGCCCGTCGGGCCGTGGCCGCGCTGCATCGCGAATCGCCAGCCGGCGGTCGTCTCGTTGCCGTCGGCCGGACGGTAGACGTGGAGGTTCGGCATCGCGCGCAGCGCCATCAGGTGCTCGACGGGCTGGTGCGTCGGGCCGTCCTCGCCGAGGCCGATCGAGTCGTGCGTCCACACGAACACCGCCGGCATCTTGTTGAGCGCCGACAGGCGGACGCTCGGTCGCATGTAGTCGCTGAACACGAAGAACGTCGCGACGTAGGGCCGCATGCCGCCGTGGTACAGCATGCCGTTGCCGATCGCGGCCATGCCGTGCTCGCGCACGCCGAAGCGCAGGTTGCGGCCGAGGCCGTTGCGCTCGTAGTCGCCGCCGGGAACGATCGTCTTCGTCGAGCCGCCGAGGTCGGCGTCGCCGCCGACGAACCACGGCACCTTCGCCGCGATCGCGCCCATGACCTTGCCCGATGCCGAGCGCGTCGCGACCGCGCCGGTGAACGCGGGCAGGTTCGCGTCCCAGCCGGCCGGCAGCTCGTTCTTCATCGCGAGCTCGAGCTGAGCGGCGAGATCGGGATGCGCCTTCTTGTACGCGGCGAGCTTCTCGCGCCACTGCGCGTGGGCGGCCGCACCGCGGCGCGGCCCCTCGGCCATGTGCGTGCGCACCTCGTCGGGGACGAGGAACTTCGCCTCGGGATCCCAGCCGAGCGCCTTCTTCGTCGCGGCGACCTCGGCGTCACCGAGCGGCGAGCCGTGCGCCTGGTGCGTGCCCGCCTTCTTCGGCGAGCCGTAGCCGATCGTCGTCCTGATGATGACGATCGACGGGCGGTCGGTCTCGGCCTTCGCCGTCACGATCGCGGCATCGAGCGCGCCGAGATCGGTGTCACCGTTCTCGACGTGCTGGACGTGCCAGCCCATCGCGGCGAACCGCGCGCCGACGTCCTCGTCCATCACGAGGTTCAGCGGACCGTCGAGCGTCACGTGGTTCGCGTCGTAGAGCCACAGGAGCTTGCCGAGGCCGAGGTGACCGGCGATCGACGCCGCCTCGAAGCACACGCCCTCCATGATGTCGCCGTCGGACACGAGCGCGTACGTCTGGTGATCGATGATCGTGTGGCCCGGACGGTTGAACGTCTGCGCGAGGTAGCGCTCGGCGATCGCCATGCCGACCGAGTTGCCGGCGCCCTGACCGAGCGGGCCGGTCGTCGCCTCGACGCCCGGCGTCTCGAAGCACTCGGGGTGACCCGGCGTCTTGCTGCGGTACTGCCGGAACTGCTTGATGTCGTCGAGCGACAGGTCGTAGCCGGTCAGGTGGAGCAGCGAGTAGAGCAGCATCGAGCCGTGGCCGGCCGACAGCACGAAGCGATCGCGATCGAACCACTTCGGCGACTTCGGGTCGTGCTTGTAGTGGCGCTGCCACAGCGTGTACGCCATCGGCGCGCAGCCGAGAGGAAGGCCCGGGTGCCCCGAGTTGGCCTTCTGGATGGCATCGATCGAGAGCGTTCGAATCGTGTTGATCGACAGCGTCGGAAGGTCGGTCGTCATCGGCGAGCGGACCCTAGCATGACGGTACGATGCCGCGTCACGGGGAGCGTCAAAGCACGAGTCGCTGCACGGATCTGCGCGTGACGTCGTGACTCCCGGCTCCCGACTCCCGACGCGCCGGCGTAACTCCGTTCAGGCGAGATCGAGCTCGACGACGAACCGCGCCCCCGGGCTCGCGTGCTCGAACCAGACGCGTCCCCCCATCGCCTCGACGTGGCTCTTCACGATCGCGAGGCCGAGGCCCGAGCCGCCCTCGTCGCGGCTGCGGCCGGAGTCGACGCGGAAGAACCGCTCGAAGATCCGCTCCTCATTCCCCTTCGGGATGCCGGGGCCCGAGTCCTCGATCGACAGGCGGACGCGGCGGTCGGTCTTCGTCGCGCGCACCCGCACGTTCGTGTTGCCGCCGTACTTCACGGCGTTGTCGACGAGGTTCTGCACGACGTGCTCGAGACCTTCGCGCGTCGCGAGCACCGCGAGGCCGGCCGGGACGTCGGCCTCGATCGACGCGCCGGGCCGCACGCCCTTCGCGGTCCGGACCGCATCGTCGACGACCTCGCCGAGCACGATCGGCGTGCGATCGCCGGCGACGATCGTGGCGCGCCCGCCGAGCTGGTCGAGGACGAGGAGGTCGGTGACCATGTCGGCGATCCGGCGCGCGTTGCGATGGATCGTCGTGATGAACTCCTTGGAGGTCTCGGGGTCGACCTTGCCGGACAGCAGCGTCTCGGCGTAGCCGGAGATCGACGTGACGGGCGTGCGCAGCTCGTGCGCGGCATTGGACAGGAACTCGCGCCGCACGGCCTCGAGCGCGCGCATGCGCGTGATGTCGTAGAGCACGACGATGACGTCGGTCGAGCGCAGCGGGCGCGCGCTCGCACGAACGGTGCGACCGACGAGCTCGAGCTCCTCCTCGGGCTCGCCGCCATCGCGGGCGCGTGCGACGAGCGAGACGATCGCGGGCGGAAGCGCGTCGCCGATCAACGGCGTGGCGGCATCGTTGGCGACGACGATCTTGCCCGCCGGATCGACGACGACGACGCCCTCGACGAGACCGCCGACGACGCCGGACAGGAGGTCGCGCTGCTCGGTCAGCTCGCCGATGTTCTTCTTCACCTCGCCCGCCATGTGCATCATCGTGCGGGCGAGCACGCCGAGCTCGCCGCCCGCCTCGACGGCGGCACTCGGAGCCTCGACGTCGTAGTTGCCCGCGGCGAGCGTCTCGGCGGTGCGGGTCATCGACTGGATCGGGCGCGTGACCGCGCGAACGAAGATCCAGGACAGGAACAGCGCGCCGAGGAAGCCGAACCCGAACCCGACGATGAGCCGGTTGCGCATGCGGGCGCGCGTGTCGATGATCTCGCCGAGCGGGACCGCGAGCCGGATGATGCGGCCGTCGGCGGCGGGTACCGCGACGAGGTAGAGGCGCGGCTCGCCGGGCCCGAGCTGGCGGACCGCGCGGGCGTCCTTGCCCTTGCGCGCCTGCAGGACCTCCCAGGCGGGACCGATCGGCTGGCCGACGAGCGCCGCGTCGGTCGAGTCACCCTCGACGATCCCGTCGGGCGCGATGATCGTGAGGCGCGTGCCGGTGACGCCCGCGAGCCGAGGCGTCAGGCGATCGACGTGGCCGGCGATGTTGAGCCAGGTCGCGACCGCGCGGCCCTGATCGGACATGCGCTTGTCGAGCGCGGACAGCAGGTCGTCGGCGAGCGTGCGTTCGATCCAGTAGAGCGTGCCGGCGCCGACGACGACGACGAGCACCAGGAACAGCGCGAGCAGCCGGTTGCGAAGCGAGCTCCGCACTAGGCGTTGTCGCGCTTGGCCCGGTAGCCGAAGCCGTGCACCGTCTCGATGACGTCGGCGGCCGGACCGAGACTGACGCGCAGGCGCCGGACGTGAACGTCGACGGTGCGCGTGTTGATGTCACCGCGCATCTCCCAGACCTGCTCGAGCAGCTCCTCGCGCGTGAACACGCGACCCGGATCGGAGACGAGCAGCTGGAGCAGCTTGTACTCGAGCGGGCGGAGCTGCGTCGGCACGCCCTGGATGCGAACGTCGTGCGTCACCGGATCGAGGTCGATCGGGCCGACGCGGATCTGCGTGCCCGTGCTCTGCGTCGCGCGCGCGCGGCGCTCCGCGAGCCGGTTCGCGAGCGCGGTGACGCGCAGGACGACCTCGCGCACGACGAACGGCTTCACGACGTAGTCGTCGGCCCCGACCTCGAGGCCCAGGATCCGATCCTCGGCCTCGCCCTTCGCTGTCAGCATGAGCACGCCGATGTCAGCGAGCTGCGTGTCGGTGCGGATCTCCTTGCAGACCTCGTAGCCGGAGGTGTCCGGAAGCATGAGATCGAGCACGATCACGTCGGGAGCGTTGTTACGGGCGTAAGCGAGCCCCTCCCCGCCCGTGCCCGCGGCATGCACGGTGTAACCGGCCTGTTGCAAGTTGAACTCGAGCAGTCGGGCGACGTCGCGTTCGTCCTCGATGATGACCACTCGCCGTTCCATGCGCTCCGTTATACCCCGATTGAACAGACGATGGGCTTCGGCTTACGCTCGCGGGATGCGTCGCACGATCATGCTCTCGCTCGTCGTCTCGCTCGTCGCGCTCGCCGGTTGCAACAAGAAGGACGGCGGCAGCGGGGGCTCGAAGAAGGCGACGTCGGTCCGCGTCGCCGCCGCGTCGGATCTCGCGAAGGCATTCAACGAGGTCGGTGTCGCATTCGCGAAGAAGTCCGGGATAACGCCGTCGTTCGACTTCGGATCGAGCGGTCTGTTCGCGAAGCAGATCGAGCAAGGCGCGCCGTTCTATCTGTACGCGGCCGCGAACAGGTCGTTCGTCGATCAGGTCGTGAAGACCGGCAAGTGCGACGCCTCGACCGCGCAGCTCTACTCGCGCGGCCGCCTCGTGATGTGGGGCAAGAACCGCACGCCGGCCAAGATCGAGGACCTCGCCGATCCGGCGTACAAGCGCATCGGCATCGCGAACCCCGACCACGCGCCGTATGGCAAGGCCGCGGTCGAGGCGATGCTGAAAGCCGGCATCTACGATCAGGTGAAGGACCGCCTCGTGCTCGCCGAGAACGTGCTCGCCGCGGCGACGTACGCGAAGGAGGGCTCGGTCGACGTGTCGTTCTTCGCGCTGTCGCTCGCGATCGCGAACAGCACGGGAGGCTACGTCCAGGTCGAGCCCGACCTCCACGCGCCGCTCGAGCAGACGCTCGTCGTGTGCGGCAAGGGCCCCGAGGCAGACGCCGCGCGCGAGCTCGCGAGGTTCGTCGTCAGCGACGAGGGCCGCGCGATCATGGAGAAGTACGGCTTCTCGACCACCGGTGTCGCCGCGCAGCCGCAGTAAGCTGCGGGCGTGACGTACCGACCAGAGACTCTCGCCGCCAAGGCGATCGATGCGGTCGACGAGGCGACCGGCGCGATCGTGCCGCCGATCCACCTCGCGACGACCTACGCGCGCGATGCCGAGTATCAGCTCGTCGCGAACCGCGACTACACGCGCGACAAGAACCCGACGCCGGTCCCCGCCGAGGCGCTGCTCGCCGCGCTCGAGGGCGGCGCGGCCGCCGCCGTGTTCTCGTCGGGCATGGCCGCCGCGACCGCGGTGTTCCGCTCGCTGTGCAAGCCGGGCGATCACGTCATCGCGCCCAAGGTCGGCTACTACGCGCTGCGCGGCTGGCTCGAGCGCTGGGCGGCGAAGTGGCACGTCGAGCTCGACGTCGTCGACATGACGCAGCCCGACGCGGTGCGCGCCGCCCTGCGGCCGACGACGCGCCTCGTGTGGATCGAGACGCCGGCGAACCCGACGTGGGATGTCACCGATATCGCCGCGATCGCCGAGCTCGCGCACGAGCGGGGTGCGCTCGTCGCCGTCGACTCGACCTGCGCGACGCCGGTCCACACGCGGCCGCTCGAGCTCGGCGCGGATCTCGTCATGCACTCGGCAACGAAGTATCTCGCCGGTCACTCCGACGTGCTCGCCGGCGCGCTCGTCACGCGCACCGTCGACGCGGCATGGGCCGAGATCGCGGCGACGCGGGCGAGCGAAGGCGCGGTGATCGGCCCGGTCGAGGCCTGGCTGCTCCTGCGCGGCATGCGCACGCTGTTCGTGCGCGTCGAGCGGCAGAGCCGGACGGCGCTCTCGCTCGCGTCCCGGTTCGCGACGCTGCCGGGCGTGACGGTGTGCTACCCGGGCCTGCGCGGCCACCCGCAGCACGAGGTCGCGGCGCGCCAGATGACCGCCGGGTTCGGCGGCATGCTGTCCGTGCGGGTCGCAAAGGATCCGCTCGAGGTCGTCAAGAAGCTGCGCGTGTGGCTGCCCGCGACGTCGCTCGGCGGCGTCGAGAGTCTCGTCGAGCACCGCGCGAGCGTCGAGGGTCCGGCCAGCCCGACCCCGAAGGATCTCCTGCGGCTGTCGGTCGGGCTCGAGCACGAGGATGACCTCTACGCCGACTTCGCGGCGGCGGTGTCGTGAAGCTCCGCGTCGCGACGTGCCTGACGCTGCCGGAGGTCGACGCCGACGAGGCGCCGCTCATGGCCGCGCTCGCCGCCGCCGGCATCGACGCCGCGCTCGTCGCCTGGGAGGACCCGCGCGCCGACTGGGACGCGCGCGTACCGACGATCATCCGCTCGACGTGGAACTACGCGCTGCAGGTCGACGCGTTCATCGCGTGGGCCGACCGCGCGGCCGCGGCGGCGCCGCTCCTCAATCCGCCCGCCATCGTGCGCGGCAACGTCCGCAAGCGCTACCTGCTCGAGCTCGCGGCACGCGGTGTGCCGGTCGTACCGACGACGCTCGTCGAGCGCGGCGGGACACTTGCGGTGCCCGGCGAGCGCGTCGTCATCAAGCCGGAGATCGGGGCAGGCTCGCTCGACACGAAGGTGTTTGCCGCCGGCGATCGCGCCGCGCTCGACCACCTCGCGATGATCACCGCGCGCGGTGCCGCGCTCGTCCAGCCGTACGTCGCGTCGGTCGACGACTACGGCGAGCGCTCGCTGATCTGGATCGACGGCGAGCTGACGCACTCGATCCGGAAGTCGCCGCGTTTCTCCGGCGACGCCGAGCAGATCGACGGGCCGTTCCCGATCGAGCCCGACGAGCGCGCGGTCGCCGAGGCGGCGCTCGCGCCGTACACCGATCGCATCCTGTACGGCCGCTGCGACCTGGCGCGCGATGCGTCGGGCCAGCCGATGATCATGGAGCTCGAGCTCGTCGAGCCGTCGCTGTTCTTCGCGAAGCAGCCGGCCGCGCTCGACCGCTACATCGACGGCCTGAAGAAGCGCCTCAGCTGGTGAGCTGCGCGACCAGCCGCGGCAGCGCGTCGACCGTCCAGGCGCCGTACCAGAACAGATCCTTGCCGCTGACGCGAACGATACGCGCCTTCGGCAGCGCCTCCATGAAGATCGCCTCGTCGTCGGCCGTGAACGCATACGGCTCGTCGGGCAGGATCACGAGGTCGGCGCCACGCGACTGGATCTCCTCGATCGTCACGCGCGGATAGCGGACGTCGCGGCCACCGGCGTCCTGCGGTGCGGTCTTGCCGAGGTCCGCGGCGAGCGGATACAGCCGCAGGCGCTCGCCGAACACGTTCTCGATGCCGGCGCGCGCGAGGACGTCGGAGCCGAACGTGTCGGCGTTGAGCGTCATCAGCGGGTCCATCCAGATCGGCACGAACGCGCGCTGCGTCGCCGGTGGCGCCTTCGGCAGCTCGTAGCCGCGCTTGATCAGATCGCGCGCGCCCGGCTCCTTCTCGACGCCGAGGATCCGCGCGAGCCGCGCGAGGTGGCCGACGCCCTGGTCGACCCGCCGCGGCAGCGACACGAGCACCGGCACGCGCTCCGCGACCTGCTCGAGCGCGCGCCGCGTGTTCTCCTCCTGGTTCGCGATCACGAGGTGCGGTGCGAGCGCGAGGATCGCCTCGACGTCGATGTCCTTCGTGCCGCCGACGGTCGCGACGCCCTCGCCGTGCTCGCACCACGTCGTCTTGCCGACGAGTCGCTGCCCGGCGCCGAGCGCGACCACGCTGTGCGTGTCGCTCGGGACCAGGGACACCACCCGCTGCGGGGGATGCAGGAAGACGAGCGAGCGTCCCAGATCATCGGTCACTTTCAGGGCCGGCACGACCTTCGTCTAGCACATGCTAAGGTCCGCGCGTGACCGAGGAAGCCAGGCCCGGGCCGCCCGATGTCGAGCAAGCCTTCGACAAGGACAAGCACGTGGAGCTCGCGCGCGCGATCGAGAAGCTGACGCCCGAGGAGGCGTCGTTCTTCTTGTGGCGGCTCGAGATCTCGATCAAGAAGCGCAAGGTCCAGCTCGTCGGCTACCTCGTCGCGATGCTGGTGTGGCTCGCCGGAATGCTATTCGCCCTCGCCTACTACGGCCTCGCGAGCGGCTTTGTCGGCTGGGTGTTTCTCCTGCCCTTCGCGCTCGTCGGCATGATCCTCTTTGGATTCGGTAAGTGGGCGGACAGGATTGGTTCGGCCAAGCCGCCGGCAGAGATCGTGTCAGGGACGGCTCCGACGAAGTAGGAGTAGTATCTGGGCCATGCGTAAGACGGCCCTGCTCCTGATCCTGGCCGCGGCCTGCGGCGACGACGGCGGGAACACGACGAAGGACGATGCGCGTCCCGCGGACTCCTCCCAGCTCGTCGACTCGCCGCCGCTGCCGACCTGCACGCCCGTGAACGGCACCAACGTCAGCGTGCGGATGGTCGGCCAGATCACGGGCAGCGCGCTGCTCGCGACGTCGCCGCCGAACGACGGCCGCCTGTTCATCGTCGATCAGGGCGGCACGATCCGCATCCTCGAGAACGACCAGGTCAAGCCGCAGCCGTTCCTCGACCTCACGGGCACGAACCTCGTCGCCGATCAGCCCCAGCAGGAGCGCGGCCTGCTCGGCCTCGCGTTCGATCCGGACTACGCGAACAACGGCCAGTTCTACGTCATGTACACGACGCAGAACCAGAACATCGTCGCGCGCTACAAGGTCAGCGCGACCGACCTCAACAAGGCCGATCCGCAGAGCGGCGAGATCATCCTGATGATCCCCGACTTCGCGTCGAACCATAACGGCGGCATGATCCAGTTCGGGCCGAAGGACGGCTACCTCTACATCGGCACCGGCGACGGCGGAAACGGTGGCGATCCGCGCCGCAACGGCCAGACGATTTCGCGCACCGCGTGCGAGGTCAACAACTGCGAGCCGCTGCTCGGCAAGATCCTCCGCATCGACGTCCACACGACGTCCGGTGTGAAGAACTACGGCATCCCGGCGGACAACCCGTTCGCGGGCGGCGGCGGCGAGCCCGAGATCTTCGTGATCGGCGTGCGCAACCCGTGGCGCTGGACGTTCGACAGCGAGACCGGCGACATGTGGATCGCCGACGTCGGTCAGGATCTCTGGGAGGAGCTGACCGTGCTGAAGCACGGCGAGATCGCGAAGAAGAACCTCGGCTGGAGCCGCTACGAGGGCCTGACCTGTTACTCGAACAACTATCCCGGCTGCAACCCGGCCGATGTCGGCACCGGCGACTTCGTCGCGCCGCAGTTCGTGAAGACGCACAGCGGCACCGGCGGCTGGAAGGCGATCATCGGCGGCCAGGTCTACCGCGGCACGTGCTACCCGGATCTCGTCGGGACCTACTTCATGACCGACAACACCGCGCACCCGCTCGTCAGCGCGAAGCTCGAGGCGAACGGCACGGTGACGACGACCGACCTGCCGGGCACGTGGCCGACCGGCCCCGCGGGCATCCACGCCGACGCGCGCGGCGAGCTCTACATGACGACGACGAACGGCCGCATCTATCACATCGAGGCGGGCCCCTGAAGTCACGCCGCCTCGCGCTGTCGACCGGTCTCACGTATCACGTCCTCGACTGGGACGGACCTCCGGCGACCGACACGACGTTCTTGCTCGTGCACGGATTCCTCGATCTCGGCTTTGGCTGGCACGAGGTCGCGGACAAGCTCGCGTCGCGCGTCCACGTCATCGCGCCCGACCTGCGCGGTCACGGCGACAGCGACTGGATCGGACCGGGCGGCTACTACCACTTCTTCGACTACCTCGCGGATCTCGACGACCTCGTCGCGCGGTTCGCGAAGAAGCGGCTCGTCGTCGTCGGCCACTCGATGGGCGGCAGCGTGTCGTCCTACTGGGCAGGAACCCGCCCCCATCGCGTCGCCGCGCTCGCGCTGCTCGAGGGTCTCGGCCCGCCGGATCAGAGCGATGGTGCCCTGCCCGGCCGCACCGCCGCGTGGCTCGACGCGTGGAAGAAGACGCGCAGCAAGGGCGCATCGCCGATGCCGTCACTCGCCGACGCCGCGGCGCGCCTGCGCAAGCACGACCATCTCCTCGGCGAGGCGCTGTCGCTGCGGCTCGCTGCCGCGGGCACGCGCGAGGTCGCAGGCGGCCTCGCGTGGAAGCACGATCCGCTGCACCTGACGATGGGGCCGTATCCGTTCCGCCGCGACTACGCCGCGCAGTTCTGGCGGCGCGTGACGTGCCCGGTACTCGTCGTCGACGGCGAGCTGACGACGCTCAACCTGCCGCTCGCCGAGCGCGCCGAGCGTCGCGCATGCTTCGCGGATCACCGCCACGTCACGCTGCCGGGCGCCGCGCACATGATGCAGCGCCACCAGCCCGAGGCCCTCGCGAAGCTGCTGCTCGAGCTCGCTTAGTCGGGCAGTCCCTGGACCGCGCGGATCACGCGGCTGACCGTCTTGCCCTTGTAGTCGAGCGGCACGACCACGCGAAACGTCGAGCCCTTGCCGACATCCGAGTCGAGCTCGACCTGTGCGCCGAGGAGATCGGTGAGCCGCGCGACGAGCGCGAGCCCGAGCCCGACGCCGCCGTAGCCCTTGGTGTCCGACCGGTCGTCGCCCTGGCGGAACGGCTCGAAGATACGCTCGCGATCGCTCTTCGCGATGCCGATGCCGGTGTCCTGCACCTCGAGCACGACCGCATCGCGCTCCCTGCGCTCGTAAGCGCGGACGACGACGGTGCCGCCCTCCGGCGTGAACTTCACCGAGTTCGACACGAGGTTCACGAGCACGTGCGCGAGCCAGCGATCGTCGGACTGGACGAACGGCAGCTCGGGGTCGACCTCCGCCTCGAGTGCGATCCGCTTCGTACCGATCATCCACGAGACCGATGCGATCACGCGCTCGACGAGCGCGGCGACGTCGATCGAGCTCGGCCTCGCCTCGATCTTGTTCGCATCGGCACGCGCGAGGTTCAGCACGTCGTCGACGAGCGACAGCAGCGACTGCGCGCTTCGCTTGATCGACGCACACGCCTCCTTCTGCTTGTCGGTGACCGGACCGTAGACACCCGCGGCGATCACGTCGGCCAGCCCCTGGACGCCGTGGATCGGCGTGCGCAGCTCGTGCGTCATCGACGCGACGAACTGGCTGCGCTGCGTGTTCGCGTGGATGAGCTGCGCGGTCTTCGCCTCGAGGTCGCGTTCCTTGCCGCGCAGCGAGCGCATCGTCGCCGACGAGAAGAACGCCGGCACGCCGATCACGAGCGCGCAGTAGACGATCGCCGTGACCGTGTAGCCGATGCTCGGCACGCGACCCGGCGCACCCGGCACCGGCGTCGGCGGCAGCACACCGGCCTTGATCAGGATCAGCATCGTCGCGAACGACACGACGATGAACCCGGCCATCAGCACGGTGACGCCCTGGTTCGACAGCAGCGCGAGGACGGCGATGATGATCACGTAGGTCGCGAGCAGCGGACTGTACGGACCGCCGGTGAAGTAGATCGCGGCCGTCAGCAGCAGCACGTCGGAGATCGTGTTGAGCGCCTGCGTCGCGAGCACGAACCGGTCGCGCACGAGGCCGAGCCAGGCGAGCGCGTTCGTCAGGACCTTCGCCGAGACGAGGAACAGGAACGCCCACCGCCACGGCGTCAGCTCGAAGAACGCGGCGGCGCTCGCGAGGATGCCAAAGCCGATCGCGATCGCGAAGCCGGACGCGATGCCGAAGCGCAGCTTCGGACGGTTCGCGGGCGCGATCATCTCCGCGAGGAACGCGGGATACTTCACGCGGCGATTCTATCCCGACGCTTCGCCGAGGAGCTGCCGGACCTGCGCGAGGAGATGGACGAGGTCGAACGGCTTTGTCAGGTAGCCATCGGCGAGCGTGCCGAGCTGGACGGTGCGCGTCGACTGATCCTGATCGGTGTAGACCGCGCTCATGAGCAGCACCGGCGTCGCCGTTCCGCGGCTCTTGATCTCGCGGACCAGCTCGAAGCCGTTCTTGCGCGGGAGCTGGACGTCGACGAGGCACAGGTCGGGCACCGTCTTGTCGAACTGTTCGATGCCCTCGGGACCCGACGCCGCCGCGATGGTCTGGTAGCCATTGGCCGCCAGGAAGTCCATCAGGATCATCTGGTTCACGGGATCATCCTCGACGACGAGGATCTTCTTCACGCCCCGAGCCTAGCACCTATTCGAAGCGATTCGACGGGACCGGGCCGCCAGCCCAGAGGCGCGTGCGTGGTCCGGGCGCCGGTGGCCACGCCGCGGCGACGAGCGCCTCCCAGCGTGACGGTGCATCGGCCTCGCGCTCCTCGGCGTCGAGGCCGGGGCTCGCGAGCAGCTCGGCCGCGACGTCCTCGGCGCTGCGCGGGTCCGGAGCCGACTGGGTCACCTCGCGGGTCTCGGGATCCACGACGGTGCTCTCACCCCAAGGGGGGACGAGCGTCTGGTAGAGCAGCGTCGTCACGTCGGGCGCGATCGGGAAGTCCTGGGTCCACGGTGACGCGTGCGCGAAGAACACCTGGTCCTCCCTGCGCTGCTGCAGGCGCGCGACGTCCGCCGGCGTCAGCGTGCGCAGGTCGTAGGCGACGACGACGCCCGGCGCCGGGACGCCGATCGCCGGCCACGGCATCAGCGGCAGCGCGAGCCGGGTCGAGACCGCCCTCGCGAGGATCTCGTGGTCGCGGCCCGGCGGTGCGTACACGCACGGCGCCTTCGTCGCGCGGACCAGCGGCACGAGTCGCTCGATCCCGGTCGCGATCCGCTGCAGCGAGTCCTGCAGCCACGCGTAGCGGCCATGCATCGGCTCGTCGAACCCGTACGGCGACTGGTGCGAGAGCAGCGAGCCCGTCAGCACGAAGTGCCAGCCTCGGAGGTCGAGCGGATCGAGCGGCGTCGCGCCGGCGACGAGGTCCGCACGCTCGACGATCATCGCGAGCGTCGCGCGCATCTGCTCGGTCTCCGGCGAGTCCGGCTGGAGCCGTGCGAGCACGGTGCGCGTCGTGTCGAGGCGACCCGTCATCGCCGCGTTGAACGCGTAGAGGTACTCGCAGAGGAAGCTGCGCGTGCGCAGCGCGGCGTGCTGCTCGAGCACCTCGAACGCGTCCTCGTAGGCAAGCGCGCTCTCGAGCGCCGATACGAGCTCGCACACGACCTCCTCGCTGTCACCGACGAGCGCGAGGCAGTGCCACAGCACGCTCGCCGCGATCGACGGGGCGCCGGCATCGATCAGCGCGTAGCCGAGATCGTAGAGCCGGTCGGGACTGTCCGGATCGCTGACCGCCGCGAGCGCGACGTCGGCGAGCTGTGCGGCTCCGTGCCTGCGGGCGAGCTCCGAGAGCAGGCCGAGCCACGTCGGCATCTGCGGCAACTCCTTGCCGAGCGGCCAGGCCATCCGTGCGCGCAGCCGCGAGAATGCAGCGCGCTCGTCGCTGACTTCGATCAGCGCGGCGATCGCGGCAAGCTCGTCGGCATCGGTCATCCGACCTTCGCGAGCTGGACCGAGAGGTCCCAGAGCTTCTCCCGCGCGTCGGCATCGCGGGCGATCGACGACGGCGGCGTCGCGACGCCATCGCTGTAGTAGCTGCCGCTCGGCTCGTCCTCGCCGACACCGCCGGCGAGCTTCACCGACGTCTTCGCGCCGCTGTCGGTCGGGATCCCCTGCACCGGACCAAAGCCCTGGCGCAGGAGCTTCGTCGAGACGACGCCGGGATGGAGGCTGTAGGCGAGCAGCTTCGACGGCTCGTGGCGATCCGCGAGCGTCAGCGCGTGCATCACCTGCGCGAGCTTGCTCTGCGCGTAGGCGGCATAGCCGGTCCAGCCGTTCGCGAGCGTCAGATCATCGAAGTGGATGCGGCCACGCGTGTGCGCCATCGACGACACGTTGATGACGCGCGAGGCCTGGCCGCTGTCGGCGCTGTCGGTCAGGCGCGGCCCGAGCAGCTCGGTGAGGAGGAACGGGCCGAGGTAGTTCACGGCGAACGTCATCTCGACGCCGTCACCGTTGAGCACGCGCTCCGACGAGAAGATGCCCGCGTTGTTGACGAGCACGTGGAGCTTGTCGGCGAGCTTCAGCACCGCCTCGGCACCGCGGCGGACGCCGGCGATCGTGCCGATATCGAACGCGACGCCGTCGAGGTTCGCGCCCGGCAACTCGTCGCGCAGCGCGGCGAGCGCGGCGTCGACCTTGGGCTTGCTGCGGCCGTGGACGATCACCTTCATCCCGTTCGCGGCGAGCTGGCGCGCGGTCTGGCGGCCGATGCCGTCGGTGGAACCGGTGACGAGGACGACGCGCTCGGACATGGCTGGACTCTAGTGCGAGATCTGCCGAGCACGCAATGCGCGCTGCATGGCCGGCGGGACGCGCGGCTCGCGCAGCTCGTGGTCGGTCGCGCGCCGGTTCGAGATCGGGACCATCGGCTCGACGCCGGTCCACGCCTTCAGCTTCGCGACCGCCGCTTGCTGGTCCTGCTCCTCGAGGAACTGGATCTTCGAGCCGTGCGTGCCCTGCAACTGGACCGCCCGCAGCGAGTCGGTCGCGCCGCCGAGCTCGAACGTGCCGCCGGTCCACGGATCCCACTCGCCGTAGACGAACAGGAACCGGTCGCCGCGCTCGCGCACGAACGCGTCGATGTCGGCCATCGCGGCGCCGCCGTCGTAGGCCGGCTGCGCGGCCGGCAGCGTCATCAGGTAATCGGCGTCGGTGTACACGAGGTACGGATCGAGGTACTCGGCGCCGCCGTCGGGGAACCCGAGCTGGTTGTACGCCTGGTAGTAGTAGGCGTCGAACTCGGCGATCGAGGCGTCGGCGTTGTCGCTCGGCGGCGAGACCGCATCGAGGAACTTCCACATCGCGTCGTCGGTCGCGGTGACCGCCGGCACGCGGCTGCAGCTGTTGATGCCGTAGTACTGCCAGAACGCCCACTCGAGGCTGACGATCGCGCTCTCGACGGCCGGCCCGATCTGGATCCGCGTGTACTGGAGGTTGTCCGCGGTCGCCTGGGTCTCCGCGCTCGTCAGCATCGCGGCGCGGCGGTGCTGCAGGATCTCGGTCGCGGCGTCGCGGACCGCCTGACGGCATTCGGGCGACCCGAGCGTGTCGAGGAACGGCACGTAGCGCGTGTCGGGCGCGCCGAACGAGATCGGGGCGACGTACGGCACGGTGCCGTCGACGTCGTCGGGATAGAACCGGCGGTGGTAGACGGCCGTCATGCCGCCCTTGCTGCCGCCGGAGGTCAGGTACTTGCCGCCGTAGAGCGTGCGGAACGCGGTGATGATCGCGTGCTGATCCGCGGCCATCTGCTCGATCGTCAGCTTGGACCAGTCGGCGGGATCGGGGCGCGAGCCGGCGAAGAACCGGTGCTCGATCGAGATCTGGTTCGCGAGCAAGAAGTTGGTCAGCTCGACGGTGTGGTCGCGGTAGTAGTCCCAGTACCCCGAGGTCCACGCGATCATCGGTCGCGACAGGTCCCGGTGCAGGAGCGAGACTTCCTGGAGGAACGTCTGGCCGCCCGGGTCGTCGTGGTCGACCGGCTGCTCGAAGTGAAGGACGAAGTAGCGGTACCCGGCCGTCTGGGTGTCCTGCTCCTCGGCGTCGTGCACCCCGGGCATCGCCCTCAGGCGCTGGAGGAGGTCGAGCGGCGTGCCGCCGGCATCGGGCCTCGCGCCCCCGTCATCGCCGCAGCCGGCGGCCAAGGCGGCGGCCACCGCCGCGATCACCCAGTACGAG
>JAEWJO010000757.1 GCA_023386455.1 Pseudomonadota bacterium
TGCGATCACCGTGTGCACCGCGGGCCTGCCGGTCGGCATTCGCCGGCTCGCGCGCGAGGCGCCGAACGTGCGGCTCGGCCTCTCGATCCACAGCGCGCTGCCGGAGCGACGCAAGTCGCTGATGCCGATCGCGCGCGCGCACGAGCTCGACGACGTCCTCGCCGCCGCCGCCGAGCACGTCGCGCTCACCAACCTCTCGCCGATGTGGGCGATCACGCTGATGGCCGGCGTCAACGACTCCGACGACGACGCGCGTGCGGTCGCGGCGCGGGCGCGCGCGTTCGAGCAAGAGACCGGCCGGCGGCCGCGCCTGTCGATCATCCCGTACAACGCGATGACACCGGGCGGCGAGGGCGATCCGTACCAGCGCTCGCCGCGCGAGGCGGAGTTCCGTGCCGCGCTCGGCCTGCCGAGCCATCGCCGCTACTCGGGCGGCTCCGATGTCGGCGCCGCGTGCGGTCAGCTCGCGGGCTCGCGCTCTCGTGCGGTCTAGCGACCTTCGCCGCGCTCGTACGCCGCGCGCGATGCCTCGATGATCTCGAGTGCCTTGTCGCGGTCGTAGAAGCGATCGACGTCGACGCGCTTGTCCTCGAGGACCTTGTAGTCGCGGAAGAAGCGATCGAGCTCCTTCATGATGTGCGGCGGCAGCTCCTCGAGCGTCGTGTACGTCGAGTACGCCGGATCGTCGACGCAGACCGCAACGATCTTGTCGTCGCCGCCCTTGTCGTCGACCATGCGCAGCCCGCCGAGTGCACGCGCGCGCACGATCGTCAGCGGCTCGACCGGATCCTGCATGAGCACGAGGATGTCGAGCGGATCGCCGTCGTCCGCGTGCGTCCGCGGGATGAACCCGTAGTTCGCCGGGTAGAACACGGCGCTGTACAGCACGCGGTCGAGGCGGAGCATGCCGGTCGGCTTGTCGACCTCGTACTTGAGGTGCGAGCCGCGCGGGATCTCGATCACGGTCGGCACGAACGTGGCGATGTCGGCCGGGACCTCGATGTCGTGAACGGGGTGCACGCTCACACTATGCCTTCGACGTCGGCCGCTCGCTCACGCGCTTGTGCCAGGCAGCGAGGTTCGGATGGGTCTCGGCCTTGATGCGGATATCGACGACCTTGCCGAAGTCGATCGCGCACAGCGCGGTGATGTCGGCGACGGTGAATCGCTCGCCGGCCATCCACGCCCGCCTCGAGAGCTCGCCCTCGAGCCAGTCGAAGCGCAGCGACACGTGCTCGCGCATGATCTGCGCGAAGTCGGGCGCCTGCTTGATGCGGCCGTTCCAGAACACGTGCGCGTTACGAAAAACCTGCGAGATCGGCCACAGCAGCTCGAGCTCGACGTGCCGGTTCCACATCTCGATCTGTGCGCGCTCCCACGCGTCGGCGCCGAACAGGTTCGGCGTCGGATGCTGCTCCTCGATGTAGCGGCAGATCGCCATCGACTCGCGCAGGATGCGGCCGTCCTCGAGCTCGAGCACCGGCAACAGCGACAGCGGGTTCTTGCGGCGGAACTCCTCGGTCTGATGCGCGGCGTTGGCGATCAGGACTTCGATCGTGTCGTACGCCACGTTCTTCTCGGCCAGGAAGATCCGCACCCGACGGGGATTGGGAGCGCGAGGGTCGTGGTACAGCAGCATGGCGGGACTGTACGGCCAAAACTCGGCAGTCTCCCAGCGGATCCCGTACAATCGAGGGGTATGCGCATTGTGGGGCTCGTGGTTCTCCTGTGCCTGGGGGCTTCCTCTGTCCTGGGCCTCGGCGGTTGCAAGAACAAGGGCGACGCCGACACCGCGCCGGATCCGGCGGCCGTGAAGGCGCAGCAGGAGCTGATCGCGCGGCGCGACAAGCTGCTCGAGGCGCGCAAGAAGTTGCAGGACGATCGCGAGAAGATCGATCTCGAGATCAGGGAGATCCAGGCAAAGGGTGGCGACGCCTCGGAGCAGATCAAGAAGCGCGAGGACCTCGACACGCAGCTCGAGACCTCGACGTCCGATCTCATCAGCATGGTCAACAGCAAGCTCGATGCGATGAAGCAGTCGGGCGACAAGACGGCGAACGTCGCGGGCCGCGAGGCCGAGATCGCATCGCGCGAGAAGGCGGTCGCCGATCGCGAGGCGCGCGTTGCCGAGCGCGAGCGGTCGCTGACCCAGCGTGACTTCGAGTCGGCACAGCGCTGGAAGGACACGTGCTCGAGCGGTGCGGCGCCCGTCATCATCCAGCAGACCGCGCCGAAGGGCGGCAACTACACGAACCGCGACGTCAGCGCGCTGATCGCGAAGGCGCGCTCGGCGATGAACAAGAAGGGCCTGATCACGTCCGACTTGCCCGGCCCGGCGCAGTCGCTCGAGGGCGAAGCGAGCAGGGCGATGAACGACCACGACATGAGCAAGGCGTACTTCGCCGCGGCGCAGCTCGTCGCGACCGTCGACGCGATCGCGGTCAACCGCGCGTTCATCCAGGCCAAGACCGCGCGCCTCTCGGCGCAGGTGAAGTCGACGAAGGTCGACGAGTCGACGAACAAGCAGCTCGCCGACATCCTCGGTGACGTGATGCAGCGCTACAACGACGGCGACTTCGCGGCGGCGAACAAGCGGCTGAACCAGCTCGCTGCGATGCTCGCGAAGCAGTAGCGCGATCCGTCGCCGTGCAGGTGACTACTTGCAGTCCATACCGCCGACCTTCCGGCAGTTGTCGTACTGCGGAAAGTCGTGCGCGATCACGCCGGCGAGGATGCCCGCACCGACGGCGAGCACCACGATCGTCGGCCCGGCGACGTACCAGCGACGCCACAGCGGCGGCTGCTTCTCGATGATCGTGTCGCGCGGGCCCGCACGGCCATGGATGTCGCCCTCGACGATCGGATACTGCTTCATCACGACGGCGACGTCGGTGACGCGGCCGTAGTCGACGTCCACGAACTTCACGAAGTTGTGATACTGCGGGTGCGTCACGGTGACCGCGTGCGTGCCGACGGGCAGCGCGATCTCGCGCGTCGCGTTCGGCTGGACCTTCGTGCCGTTGACGAGCACGGTCGCGCCGGTGACGTCGAAGTTGAAGCGCACGGTGCCGCGATATCGATCGGGATCGAGCAGGCGAATGGCCGCCCCCATCGGGGTGTCGGCGGCGTCCTTCACGCCGATCGACAGCGTCGTCGAGCGCAGCTCGCGCACGGCCCCGACGTCCGTCGTCTTCAGGTAGATGACACGCGAGTCGCCGAGGCCACCGACCTCGCCGGTGATCACGAACTGCGCGCCGACGAGCTTGCCGACCTCGGTGACGCAGCTCGGCTCGCCCTCGCACTGCTTGAGCGCCGGCTTGCGTGCCTTGTCGATCGCCGACGCGACCTGCGAGGACGTGACGACCTTCGTCCCGGGCAGCGACGCGATCGCCTGCTCGATCTGGCCGAGCAGCTTCTTCGTCGTCGCCGACTTGTCCTCGGTGCCGAGCGTCGAGAGCGGCGTGACGGCGACGATGCGATCGGCGCGCGCGACGCGCGGCGCGCCGACGGCGGCGATCGAGACCGCGACGAGCAGCGCAGGGAGGCCGCGGCTCAACACGGCGTGTTCCGATCGCCGTTGACGTAGCAGGGCACGTTGCCGGCCTTCACGCCGATCAGGATGCCGACCGCGATCGCGGTGACGCCGACCGCGCCGATGAACCACGGCCGCGTGTAGATCGGGTTCTTCTCGCGAACGATCGTCTTGCCGGTGCCGGTCGTCTCGCCCGTCTGGAGCAGGCGGACGATCACCGGGCTCACCTTCTGGAAGTGGACCTCGACGTCGCTGTCGAACGGGTCGTAGCCCTTCGCCTCGACGCGAAGCTTGTGCTTGCCGAGCGCCTGCCGCGCGATCACGCCGTTGTTCGCGAGCGGCGTCTTGCCGAGTGCGCGGTCGTCGAGCGTCACCTGGGCGCCGACGAGGTCGGTCTGGATCTGCAGAGAGCCGTGCAGCTGCTGCGGCGCGAGTAGCCGGTACGCGGCGACACGGACACCCTCGATCAGCTCGTCGGGGCTGCCGCGCAGCGGGTCGCTCTGGATCTTCTGCGACTTCGCGGTCGCGACGTCGACGACCTTGATGTTGAGGACGTAGTTGTCGCCGAGCGAGCCGACCGTCCCCGTGACGACGTAGTCGACCTGGAGGCGCTTGCCGATCGAGGTCAGGCACTTCTCCTCGCCGGTGCAGTCCTTCTCGGCGGCGCTCGTCGTGCGCTCGATGTCGCGGCGGCTGACCTGCGGGACCTTGACCAGGCGATCGAGCTCGGAGCGGAACAGCGTCTCGAGGCGCTGGACGATCTCGGCGTCGATGCCGAGCGCGTCGAACCGCCAGACCGCGATCTTCTTGTCGAGGAGCTCGTCGGGAGACGGCTGCGCATGCGCTTGCGCAGCCGACACCGCGAGCACACCCAGCACGAGCGCAGCGACCCTGGCCACGATGAATCGATCCTACATCATCGTGTTAACCTGCCGCCATGGCCTGGTTCCGTGGCTTGGTGGTAGCGGCGGCATTCGTCACGTGCGCGACCGCATGCTCGTCGATCTCGACCGTCCGCGTGCAGCCCGAGAGCGTCGCCGTGGCCAGGGGCCTGCGCCCGATCGCGATCGTCCACGCCCAGGTCACGAGCGCCTACTTCCTGTTCCTCGCGATCCCCGGCAAGGTCAGCCTCGACTACGTCGTCAACCGCATGTTGCTCCACGCGGCGAAGGAGCTCGGCGCCGACAAGGTCGTCGACATCAAGGTCGACATCACGCCGGGCGACGGCATCTGGACCCTGCGCAAGCTGATCGGCTGGCGCTCGGCGTCGGCGAGCGGTGTCGCGGTCGTTGTCGAGGACGGTGCGCCTGCCGAACCTGCTCCACCAATAGCCCCTGCAACTGGATCCGCCGCACCCGCGCCGAGCCCGGACAAGTAGGCTATACAACGCCTGCCGTGTCGCTCGCTGTCTACGATCGCCGCCTGATCCTCGTTGTCGGCAAGGGTGGCGTTGGACGCAGCACGGTCGCCGCCGCGATCGCCGGCCAGTGCGCCGCGCGCGGTCGCAAGACGCTGCTGTTCGAGACGAACGCGAACGATCGGTTCGGTACGTACTTCGATAAGCCTGCCGTCGGAACCGACGTCGTCCCGCTCGCGCCGAACCTGTCGGCGGTCAACACGAACCCCGCGGCCGCGCTCGAGGAGTACGGCCTCATGATCCTGAAGTTCCGCTCCGTCTACGAGATGGTGTTCGAGAACCGGGTCACGCGCGCGTTCCTTCGCGCCATCCCCGGCCTCGACGACTACGCGTTGCTCGGCAAGGCGTGGTTCCACACGGCCGAGGAGAAGCGCGGCAAGCCGGTGTGGGACACCGTCGTGTTCGACATGCCGGCGTCGGGCCACTCGATGTCGATGCTGCGCATCCCGTGGGTGATCAACGAGACGGTGCCCGAGGGTCCGCTGACGCGTGACGCGCGCACGATCAAGGAGCTGCTCACCGATCCGGTGCGCACCGCCGCGGTGCTCGTGACGCTCGCCGAGGAGATGCCCGTCAACGAGGCGATCGAGCTCGAGGAGAAGCTCGGCGGCCTCGGCATCAAGCCGCAGCAGATCATCTGCAATCAGGTCTACCCGCAGCACTTCGCGCCGGGCGCACCGGTGACGAAGGTGCTCGACACGCTCGCCGCCGATCCGTCGCTGCCGTCGCCGCTGCGCGAGCTGACCGAGCATGCGACGCTGTCGCGCGATCGGCGCCAGCTCAACGAGCGCTACCTCGCCGAGCTGCGCGCGCGTGCGAAGACGCCGGTGCACGAGCTGCCGATCATGTTCGCGCCCGCGCTCGATGCGGCGCACGTGCGAGCGCTCGGCGAGATGCTCTAACGGCTCGGTCCGCTCGGTCCGCTCGGTCCGCTCGGGCCGCTCAGTCGCCCGTCGCGCGCATCGGGAACAGCGGCTCGCCGTGGATCTCGAGCCGGTAGACGCTGTTCTCGGTCTCGACGTAGATCATCTTGCCGCCGGGCTCGCCGAGCACGCGCTTCACCGGCGTCGTGATCATGCGGTGACCGTGCGGGTCGCGGAAGATGACCATGCCGCGGCCGATGTACGGATACGAGATGAGATATCCCGTATAGATCCGACCGCTGGCCCCGCCGGGTCGCTCGGAGCCAAGCTCACGAATCTTCCGTGCCGTGACGCTGACCATGGACGCGCTACGTATAGTCTAAGAGATGCACCGGACCTCGTCATCCTCTTTGCGGGTGAAGCATGGGTGAGTCCACCGTCGACTCGCTGTACGAGCAGGTGCGCAAGCAGGCCCCCGCGATGGCCGGCGAAGTGCCCGAGATCCCGCTCCCGGTCTCGCCCGGCATCCGGGTGCTCGCGCTGAGGACGCCGACGCTGCCCCCGGCAGCGCATACGAATACCTATCTGGTCGGACCCGACCAGGGGCCGCAGATCGTGGTCGATCCCGGGTCCCCCTACCCGGACCAGGCCCAGCTCCTCGAGGCCGCGCTCGACGCCGATGCCGCAGCGGGTCGACCGCTCGGTCTCGTCCTCCTCACGCATCACCACGGCGATCACGTCGGGGGCGCGGCGGCGCTGGCGGCGCGCCATGGCGTGCCGATCGCCGCTCACCGCAACACGGCGCGCCGGCTCGCGGGCCGCGTGCCGGTCACCCGCGAGCTCGCCGATGGCGAGCCGATCGCGCTCGCTGGAACGGTCCGTTCCGCCGAGGGCGCCGCACTGGACGCGATCACCTGCGTGTACACGCCCGGCCACGCGGACGGTCACCTCTGCTTCGAGCTCGGCGACGCGACGATCGTCGGCGACATGGTCGCCGGCTTCGGCACGATCCTCATCGATCCGAGCGAGGGCGACATGGCCGACTACCTCGCGTCGCTCGCGCTGATGCTCGGCCGCGCGCCGACGCACCTCTTGCCTGCACACGGTCCATCGATCCGCGACGGGCGCGCCAAGCTGCGCGAGTACATCGCACACCGCACGATGCGCGAGGATCGCGTAGTCGCCGCACTCGCTGCCCGATCGGCCAGCACGCTCGACGAGCTCGTCGCCGACGCGTACAGCGACACGCCGAAACCGCTGTGGCCGCTCGCGGCGCGCTCGCTGCTCGCGCACCTCGAGAAGCTCGTCAAGGAACGGCGCGCCGAACACGTCGACCCCGAGCGATGGACGACCCGGTCAGGTTCGCTATAGTGGGCGCCCGGTGGCCCTGACCTTCGACACACTCGCAGAGGTGGCGCTCGCGCGCGACCTGTTGCGACGCTGGTATGGCCTCGAGCTCGGGCTCGCGTCCGGCGATGGCTCGGGCTACGAGCGCACCTCGCACGATGCCTGCGAGACGCTGCGCGAGCAGCCGTCTGGCAGCTGCGCCGGTGCGATGAAGGAAGTCGCGAGTGCGCTCGCGCAGCGCAAGGACGCCGCCGCGGTCGTCCACCGCTGTCACGCCGGGCTCGTCATCGTCGCCGCGCCGGTGCGCGCGACGAGCGGGCTCGCGGGCATCGTCTACACGAGCGGCGGTCGCTCCGCAGACCTCCCGGTCGCCGCGAACGCCGACGCGATCGCGACGGCGACCGGCTCGTCGGCCGCCGAGGCCACCGCGCTCGCCGCGCTCGCGCCCGAGCTCGCCGACGCCGACCTCGTCCACATCAAGGATCTCGTCGCCGCCGCGGCCGCTGCCGTCGAGCGCGCTCAGCCCGCGACGATCCCGCCGACGACGTTCACGCACCCGTTCACCGAGATCGTCGGCGATGCGCCCGCGGTCCGCGAGGTCGTGAAGCTCCTCACCAAGGTCGTGAAGTCGGAGGCGACCGTCCTCGTCCACGGCGAGAGCGGCACCGGCAAGGAGCTGATCGCGCGCGCGATCCACTATCACGGGCCCCGCGCGAAGAAGACGTTCGTCGTCCAGAACTGCTCCGCGTTCAACGACAACCTGCTCGAGTCCGCGCTGTTCGGTCACGTGCGCGGCGCGTTCACCGGCGCGGTCAAGGATCAGAAGGGGCTGTTCGAGGTCGCCGACGGCGGCACGTTCTTCCTCGACGAGATCGGCGACATGTCCGCCGCGCTGCAGGTCAAGCTGCTGCGCGTCCTCCAGGAGGGCACGTTCACGCCCGTCGGCGGTACCAAGCCCGTCCGTGTCGACGTCCGCATCATCGCGGCGTCGCACAAGGATCTGCAGACGATGGTCGAGAAGAAGCAGTTCCGCGAGGACCTCTTCTATCGCGTCAACGTCCTCAAGATCACCGTGCCGCCGCTGCGCGAGCGCGTCGCCGACATCCCGCGCCTCGCCCAGCACTTCGTCGCGAAGCACTGGAAGAATCCGGGCCAGGCTCCGCGCCTCGCGCTGTCCGCACTCGCGCGCCTCGTCGCGTACTCGTGGCCCGGCAACATCCGCGAGCTCGAGAACGAGGTCGAGCGCATGCTCGTCCTCGCCGGCGACGCGCAGGAGCTCACCGGTTCGATGGTCAGCTCGCGCCTCGGTGGCCAGTCCGTCGGCATGCCGCGCACGCTTCGCGACTCGGTCGCGATCGCCGAGGCCGACGCGATCGTCGCCGCGCTCGGCCGCCACGCCGGCGATCGCGAGGCCGCCGCCCTCGATCTCAACGTCTCGACCGGCTATCTCGACGCGCGTGTCACCGCGCTGGGGCTCGAGTCATGAAGAAGACGAGCGCACGGTGCCCGACCTGCCGCAACGTCAGCACCAAGGACGGCAACAAGGTGTTCCCGTTCTGCAGCGAGCGCTGCCAGCTCGTCGACCTCGGTCGGTGGCTGTCCGAGGAGTATCGCGTGCCCGCCGAGGAGCGCGACGCGACCGGTGGCGGCATCGAGCCCGTCACGCCGCAGACCGACGACGGCGGCAACTGACCGCAACGCGCGCGTTGCCGATCGCAACGCACCGCCGCGCCGCGCGCCCGCAACTCCGCGCGCCCTCGTCGCCGCGCGCGGCACCCGTCTTGCTGCCCGCGCGGACGATGCGTCCTCTTCAGCTGGTGCTCGTGCTCGTGGTCGTGCCCGTGGTCGCGGCCTCGGGCTGCGCGGTGGGTGGTTTCGATGAACAGGGCACCGCCGCCAGCGAGCTCGGTGACTCCGCGTCGCCCGCGTCGCCCGCGTCGCCCGCGATCGAGGTCCTCGACGGCGGCCTCTGGTACCGCCGCCTCTACTGCCCGTCGCCGTCGCCCGCGACCTGCGTCGACGAGGGTCACTTCTGGATCGATCTCGCGATCCGCAACGACGCGTACGACAAGAATGTCGGCATCGTGTGGACCGATCGCGTCCGCACCACGCCGTGGCAGATCGCGACCGCCTCGTACGAGGGGCCACTCGAAGACCGCGGCGACGGCAACCTCGAGCGCTGGGGCGTCGACGTCACGACCGGCACGATGACCGGCATCGAGCCCCATCCGCAGATCCAGCTCGCGGCATTCGTCGAGATGGCGGGCCAGACCTCCTGGGACAACAACGGCGGCGCCGATCACGTCCTGCAGTGACTACGACTTCCGCACGCGCGCCTCGGGCAGCCCCGCGGCCGGCTCCGCGCGCGTCCCTCGCTCGAGCAGCAGCGCGGCGATGCTCGCCGGCAGGCACGGCACCGCGGCCGACACGAACACGCCGAGCTGCGTCGCGAGCGCCGCGAGCAGCACGCCGATCACCCACGCCAGCACGATCAAGATCGGCACGCGGATCCACGGCGACGTCCGGCGCAGCCCATCCGCGAGCGCCCCGACGACGACACCGGCGATCATCGCGGGAATCCCGATCATGATCCCGAC
The DNA here is from genome assembly GCA_023386455.1 of Pseudomonadota bacterium. Taxonomy (GTDB): domain Bacteria; phylum Myxococcota_A; class Polyangia; order Haliangiales; family Haliangiaceae; genus JABFXX01. The sequence continues at coordinate 9,757 of JAEWJO010000757.1, forward strand.
CCACAGCGCGTCGAGCGCGCCGGCGGTCACCAGCACGGCGATCGTGATCGCGAACGCATTCGCGAATCCGAGCACCACGCCGAGCTGGGAGGTCTTCACCCTCGTGAGGCTAACACCTCGACTGCGCGCGGCCAGCTCGATCAGCGAGCGCGCGCCAGCGGCACTGCAGGCTCCACGCGCGCGCGCGTGAACCGCTCGAGGAGCAACGTCGCGACGATCGTCGGGATGAACGACACCGCCGCGAACTCGACGAGCCCGAACATCCCCGCGAGCGCGCACACGACCAGAAGCGCGGGCGAGAGCAGCACGGCGAGCCGCAACCAGCGAGCCTGCGCACGCAGCTCGCCGGCGACCCAGCCGAGCAGCGCGCCGGTCAAAACGCCCGGGATCATGCCGATCAGCGAGACCGTCGTCGCAACCCCGACGACATCGGCCGGACCGAACGTCGCCGCCATGCCGATCGCGATCACGAAGACATTCGCGACCGCGAGCGCGACACCGATGCCCGCAGGCGACATCGATGGGCGAAGACACGCCTGCTCGCTGCCGTCGAACGGAGTCATCGCGTCGATCCTGCCATGAGTCGCCTCGCGTTCAACCAGGCCTCAACGCCGGCCCGGGGCGGGCTATTCCTTCGTGCCATCGAGGCAACGACACACCGGCTCACACGCGGTTGCGCCCGATCAGCGGTAGCCGCCGTACACCGTCATCGGCCCGTACTTCCAGAAGCACTCGGGCCGCGCGAACCCTGCCTCGGCGAGCATCTCGAGCTCGGCGGCGAGCGGGTAGTAGCGGTCCTCGCCGGCCCACGTCGCGAACAGCGCGCTCGCCTCGGCGCGCTCGATCCCGTGCCTCCCCATCTCGGCGGCCCACATCTCGAAGATGCGTGCGTTCTCCGGCCCATCCTCGTGCACGGTCGCGTCGGCGATCGCCAGGATGCCGCCGGGGCGGAGCGCCGCGTGGATGCGGCGATAGAGTGCGGTCTTCCGCTCGCGCTCGGGCACGTGATGGAGCGCGAGCGAGGCGACGACCGCGTCGCACGGAGGCAAGGGCGCGTCGAACGACGCGAGCGTCGGCGCGGCGCGGTCGCCGTGCTTCGCGACGCGTGCGCGTGCCGTCTCGAGCATCGCCGGATCGATGTCGATCATGTGGACGCGTGCGCCCGCCTTGCCGTCGAGGATCGCCGCCGCGAGCGCGCCGGTGCCGGTGCCGAGGTCGATGACGTCGCCGTCCACGAGCGAGACCGTCGTCGCGATCATCTGGTCGTAGGCAGGAATCCAGCGCCGGATCTCGCGATCGTAGTCCGCTGCCGCGAGCCCGAGGTGTGCGAGGACGCGATGATCCGCCATCTGCGCATGGTAGCGCCGTCACCGAAGGTGGCCAGCACAGCTTCGTCGCGCGATGACGGATCAGGGCGACCGCATCCTGCTTCCCCACGTCCGCAGCCCGGCCGCGACGACCCGCAACGGCCTCAGTCATCCTCTGCGCGGCCGCGGATCCAGCGGCGCGGACGCACGTGGCGCGCGAGCTCGACGCGCACGAGCCAGGTCTCGCCGTTGACGACCTGGCTCATCGGCGGCAGCGCGCCCGCGAGCGCGCGCACCGCCGCGCGGGTATCGAGGATCTCCATCGCGTAGCGATCCGGAAACACGTTGCCGCGCCTCCCCGCCGCCCGATTCAAGCAGCGCGCCGCGGAGACCTGAAATCCCTGCATCCCCCGGGCGAGCGCGTCCTTGTCCGCGGCCTCGACCACGAGCTCGAGCCGTGTGGGCAGCACGGCGATGTGCACGATCCGGAAGTCGTCGCGCGCGAGCGACAGCGTGATCGCACGCCGGAGTGCGCGGTAGGCGCGTCCACGGGGTAGTCGGCCTCGCAGCTTCTGGGCCAGCCGTGCGCGCACGTGAACGGGGTGCCGCGCGTGCAGTCGCGGCCGTGTCTTGTGCGGCTCGCTCGCGATCGGGCCCTTCGCGGGCCGGCCCGCGTTCGCGCGCGCACCTCCCCACGTCTCCCTCTTCATCGATCGCGATCCATACACAGCAGAGATGAAATCGCCGAGATCTCTCCGCGACAAATTTCTGAATAAGGCTATTGCGGATCCGGATTGCACTTGTTTAAGTGAGAACGCGGGTAACTGGGGCTGATCGCACGCGGTACCGAGCAGAGGGCTCCGAGATCGGAGTCCGCTCACTGCGCGCGCTCAGTGGTTCCTTTCGCGAGAAGGAGAGAAATGTCATGGCCAACGATCGAGATCGCGAGCTCCGTGGTGGACGGAACGGCAACCAGGGAGAGAGCTCCGCGGGGCGACGTGAGGCGGCCGGAATTCTCGGCGAGCGTACGGACGAGGAGGGCGAGGACGCGGAGCGCAACCCGTGGACAGGGTGGGCCGTCGGCACGGTGGTGCCGGACGAGACGCCTCCCGTGCGGCACGACGCGGCCGCCGGGCCACCGCTGGCGGCCGAGGTCGACCAGCGCTACGCGGCCGGTACGGGGGAGCTGCTTCAGGGCGAGGACGGCGACCGCGCGGATGAGGACCTGCTGCGGATCGTGATCGGCGAGCCGCGGCGGACGTCTCTGCGCCCGCGTGCGACGGCGGCGGCCGCGTACGCGTCGCTGCTCGGCAACCAGACCGAGGTCGACAACCGGCTCGAGGAGCAGGACGAGCACGCCGAGCTCGCCGGCATCGCCGACGCGCTGGTCGCCAGGACCGAAGGCGACAGCGTGGTGCTCGATGGGCTCCTCGCGAAGGGAGCAGACACCCCGCTCGCGCGTCTCGGACTCGCCGCCCTCGATGTCTCCGACGACGACATCGACGACTTCGACGACGACGAGGACGTCGCCGAGGAGGACGACGGCGACGATGACGACAACGCGGACCTCGACGATGATCGCCACCTCGACGACGACACGTCGATCGAGCTGTCGGCCGATGCCCCGGCGGTGAGCCGCAAGGTGCGGCCGCGGCATCGGCGCCGCGACCGGCCGCGCAGCAAGACGATCGCGATGAAGCGCCTGACCCGCGAGGAGCTGCGTCGCGGCGCGCTCGAGAATCCGCCGGTCGAGGGCGTCGAGCGGCCGCACACGCGCGCCGAGTGCCGCGACGCGCAGAGGCCGTGCCCCTGGGTCGCGTGCAAGCACCACCTCTACCTCGACATCAATCCGACGACGGGCTCGATCAAGATCAACTTCCCCGACCTCGAGCCGTGGGAGCTCGCGCACACGTGCGCGCTCGATGTGGCCGACGGCGGCGGGCTGACGCTCGAGGAGATCGGCGTCATCACGAACCTGACGCGCGAGCGCGTTCGCCAGGTCGAGGTGCGCGGCCTGTTGACGCTGAAGGCGCGCTCGCGGTCGCTGCGCTAGATCGTCAGCTTGCGGACGCGCCTCACCGCGAGGGTGACGAGCACGACGCTGATCGCGCAGAGCGACAGGATCGATGGCAGCAAGTCGAACGGCCCGGCGGAGCGGAGGACCGCACCGCGCATGATGTCGATCATGTGGGTCGCCGGCAGCGCGCGTCCGATCCAGTAGAGGACCGTCGGCAGGCCCGCGACCGGGAAGATGTAGCCGGACAGGAAGATCGACGGCAGCAGCAGCATCTGCGCCATCTGCTGCGCCGCCATCTGGGTCTGCGCTCGCATCGAGATCACGAGGCCGAGCGCGAGCAGCGCGAACAGGTAGATCACGGCGGTCGCGAACAGGAGGAGCAGCGAGCCCTGGATCGGCACGTGGAAGCCCCAGCGCATCAGGAGGAGGATCAGCGCCATCTCGACGAGGCCGATCACGAGGTACGGGGCGAGCTTGCCGAGGACGAGGCCGAGCGGGTTGATCGGTGTGACGAGGAGCTGCTCCATCGTGCCCTGCTCGCGCTCGCGCACGATCGCGATCGAGGCGAGGACCATCGCGGCGATCTGGAGCAGGATCGCGACGAGGCCCGGGATGATGTAATTGGCCGTCCGCCCCTCGGGATTGAACAGCACGATCGGCTGCGCCGAGAGGAGAGGGTGCGCGCCGCGAGCCTCGGCGGCGTCGAGGTTCTCCTGGGCGACGAGGCCATTGATCGCGGCGAGCGCCTGCGCGCTGACGTTGGAGTCGGAGCCGTCGATGAGGACGAGGAACTGCGCGTTGACGCCGCGCGCGCGGTTATCGTGGAAGTCGGGCGGGATGACGATGCCGACGCGGGCGGTGCCGCGTGCGATCAGGTCGCGCGCCTCGTGCGTGCTGTTGGTGATGTCCGTGATCGCGAACGTCTGCGTCGCGCGCATGCCGTCCACGAGCTCGCGGCTGTAGCGAGTCTGATCCTGATCGACGACGACCGTCGGCAGGTCGCGCACGTTCTGATCGAGGAAGCCGAACAGCGCGAGCTGCATGATCGGCAGCATGAAGAACAGCGACAGCGTCCCGCGGTCGCGGAAGATGTGCTTGAACTCCTTGAGGAGGATGGCGACGAACGAGGTCCACATCAGGCCTTCACCGCCTGCAGGGCCCCGCGTTCGCGCGCGGCACGTTCGGTGAGGGCGACGAACACGTCCTCGAGGTTCGGGATGATCGGCCGGACGGAGGCCGTGAAGCCGGCGGCGGCGAGGCGCGACACGACCTCGGCATCGGAGACGAGCGCGTCGAGCTCGGCGTGGACGGATTGTCCGAACACGGTTGCGTTGCGGGTGAACGGCTGCGCGCGCAGCCACGCGAGCGCGCGCGTCGAGCTGGTGGTCTCGATCTCGACGCGGCGCGTGCCCGGCGTGTTGACCTCGGGCATGCGCTTCAGCGTGTCCGGCGTGCCCGTCACGAGCAGGCGCGACAGGTAGAGGTAGCCCACCTCGCTGCAGCGCTCGGCCTCGTCCATGTAGTGGGTCGTGACGAGGAGCGTGATGCCCTGTGCGGCGAGCGTGAACAGCAGGTCCCAGAGCTCGCGGCGCGCGACCGGATCGATGCCGGCGGTTGGCTCGTCGAGGAACACGACCTTCGGCTCGTGCATGAGCGCGGCACCGAGCGCGAGGCGCTGCTTCCAGCCACCGGAGAGCAGGCCGGCGCGGCGGTTCGCGTACGGCGTGATGTGCGTGAGGTTCATCGCGCCGTCGACGCGCTCGCGCAGGCGAGCGCCCGAGAGTCCGTAGACGCGCGCGTAGAAGTGGAGGTTTTCGACGACGGTGAGATCGGGGTAGAGCGCGAACCGCTGGCTCATGTAGCCGATCTGCCTCCGGATCGCTTCGCCCTGCGAGACGACGTCGAGATCGAGGACCGACGCCTTGCCGTGCGTCGGCGCGAGCAGGCCGCACAGGATGCGGATCAGCGTCGACTTGCCCGAGCCGTTGGGGCCGAGCAGGCCGTAGACCATGCCGCGCGGAACCTCGAGGTTCACGTCCGAGAGCGCGGTGAAGTCGCCGAACGTGCGCGTGACATGCTCGACGCGGATCGCCGGCGGGCCGTGGTGGACGTCGGCGCCGTTCGCGCTTGCGTCGAGCGTCATTTCGGAACCTCGACGGTCGCGGCCATGCCCGCGCGCAGATCGGTCTTGCCCTCGACGAGCTCGACGCGGACCGCGAACACCTGGTTCGCGCGCTCGTCGGCGGTCTGGAGGTTGCGCGGCGAGTACTCGCCTTTGTTGTTGATGTGCTCGACCGTCGCCTTGAACGAACGATCGGGGAACGAGTCGACCGAGACCGGGACACTGTCGCCGATGTGGACGCGGCCGATCTGCGTCTCGGGCACGTAGATGCGCACGTAGAGCTGGTCGTCCTCGAGCAGCGTCGCGGCCGGCGCGTTCGGCGCGAGGATGTCGCCGGGCCGCAGATCGAGCGACTCGACGCGCGCCGCGGCAGGCGCCCGGATCGTCAGCTCGCCGATCGCGATGTCGAGCTGCTCGACGCGCGCCTTCGCGGCGGCGACCTGCGATGCGGCAGCGCGGAGGTCCTCGACGCGCGGCCCGGCAAGCACGAGCTTCGCGGCGGCCTGCGCCTCGGTCGCCTTCGCGGCGGCCTGCGCCTTCTCCTCGGAGCGCGCGCCTGCCTTGACCTGATCGAGCACCTTCTGCTGCGCGTCGAGCTGCGCCTTCGCCGTGCGATACGACGTCTCGGCGGCATCGGCCTCGGCCTTCGCGATCGCCTCGGCCGCGAGCAGCTTCCGGGCGCGCTCGTTGTCGAGCTTCGCCTTGTCGACGACCGCCTGCTGCTGCGCGACGCGCGCCTCCGCGGCGGCGATCTCCTCGACGCGCGAGCCCTTGCGCGTCTCGGCGAGCGCGGCGTTGGCCTGCGCGGCGCGCGCGTTCGCTTGCTCGATCTCCTCCGGACGCGCGCCCTTCTGCAGCTTCTCGAGCGTCGACTGCGCCTGGTCCAGCTGCGCCTGCGCGTACGCGCGCTGCGCCTCGAGATCGCCCGGCTCGAGCACGATCAGCGGCTGTTCCGGTTTCACCCGATCGCCCTCGCGCACGAGGACCTTCGCGATGCGGCCGCCCGAGCGCGACCCGACCGTGACCGCCCGCGCCTCCACCGTGCCCGCCCACTCGAACGGTCGATGAGAGATGTACCGCCGGTACGCGAAGTAGCCCGCCCCGATTGCGGCGAGGAGGATGAGAGGGAGGAAGCGCCGCATGCCTCCGCGTACAGCAACGCACGTGCCCGTGCAAACCCCGATGGTTGCTGGCGGCTAGTGCGTGAGCTTCCGACAAACCTGTCGGATCGGCATGCAGCGGCCTACGCAGGGCGCAGGACAAGTACCGGTTTTCGCGTCTCGCGGAGCAGCTTGTCGGCGACCGAGCCGACGAGTGCGCGCGTGATACCCGAGCGCCCATGGGACGCAATGCAAATTGCATCGACACCGACGCGCGCAGCCGCCTGCGCGATCGTCTTGGCGGCGTCACCGCCCCGCAGGATGTGCGCCGAGACCTGACGCTTCATGCCCGTCGGCGCGAGCGCGAGGAGCTGCCGCTTGGTCTCGACCTCGTCGAGCTCGGCGTCGTCCTCGACGACGTGCGCGATGTGGACCTCGCCGCCGTCGTCGGTCAGCGCGAACGCGAACGGCACGCACGGTTCGCGAACGACGACAGGTCGGTCGCGACGAGCGCGCTCGTCAGGCGAGGCACCTGCAGCGTCGGGATCGGGGCGTTCGGCGGGACGCAGACGACCGACTGCGTCGCATCGTGCACGACGACGGTCGACACGCTGCCGAGACGGCCGAGGCCCGTCTTCTGGTGCGTGCCGACGACGATCGCGTCGACGCCGGCATCCTTCGCGAGCTCGAGCATGTGATCGCCGAGCCGGCCGAGGCCGCGCTGCGCGCGAGCCGTGACGCGGTCTCCGGAGGAGCGATCGACCCCGAACTTCTTCAGGAGGTCGCGCGTGATCAGCTGCTCGATGACCGGGTCGCGATCGACGACGGCGCCGGGCTCGAGCCCGTACAGCTCCGCGGCGTCGTCGGGATAGTAGATGCGGCCGAGCACGACCTCGACCGGACCGCGGTCGCGCAGCGCGTGGATCCACTGGATGCCGAGGTCACACGCGACCGACTCGTCGACGCCGATCAGCACGCGCAGCGGTCGCTCGCCGCTCGCGAACGCGAGCCACGGCTTCGGATCGCGCACGACGATCACGGGCACGCGCGAGGTCGCGATCAGGCGCTCCGCGGTCGAGCCGAGCCGGAACATGCTCGTCGGCGACGCGCTCGGCGCGATCACGATGAGGTCGGCACCCTCGGTGTCGGCGAACGTCTGCAGCGAGTCCTCGGGGGTGCCGACCGCGAGCTCGGCGCGCACCGGCGTCGTGCCCGGCGCAGCCGCGGCGAATGCGTCGAGCGCCGCGCGCGCGGCAGCGGCCTTGTCCTCGTCGTCGACGACGTGGACGAGGATGACTTCACGCTCACCGCGCTGAGCGGCGAGCGCACGAGCCACTTCGAGCGCGGAGACGCTGCGTGGCGAAAGATCGGTACCGCAGATGATCGACATCGAGGAGCTCAGGAAAGGTAGGCGAAGCGTCGCACGAGCTCGAGCAGTCGATCACGCAGGTCGTCATCCAATGCGACGAACCGGATCCCCATTCCGGGGTGCAGATTGTCGGGCGTTCCCGGGCGATACGGATTGACCCAGATGACCTCGCCCTCGATCTCGATCTGCGGGCTCTCGTCATCCGGACGGAACCGCAGGTTCAGGCGGGTGCCCGGCTGCTCGGGGCTCGTCGTCCGCACGAAGATGCCGGTCTCGCTGATGTCCATGATGTAGGCAAAGAGGTAGTTGTCCTCGCTCGCGTAGTCGACCTCCAGGTCGACCAGCACGCGCGGCGCTGCGCGACGGTCCGCATCGGCGACCGGCAGCTCCGCGGTGACCCCCTTTGCCTTGACCATCGGCGCCGTCATACCCCCGGGTCGAGAGCGGCGTCAATCGCCCATATCAGTCGAGGACGATCGTCGTGATCTTCACGCGATCGGTGTTTGGCTGGCCCGGCGGATCGCGCATATCCGGCGGCGCTTCCGAGACCGGCATGTTGCGCCAGTTCGGATTGCTGCCCGTGAAGAACCCCGTCCAGATCTCGTAGGAGCCCGGCCGGAACGCACCACCACCCGCGGTGATCGAGTGGGTGTCGACGATGTAGTCGCCGGGCTGCCACGTCGCGGTCTGGCAGCGACCCTTGATCGGCTCGTGATCGCCGTTGAAGCGCAGCGAGCCGTCGAAGTGGAGCAGCACGCGCCAGTTGCCTCCGACCGGCTGCAGCACCTTGTAGTAGAGCTTGATCTCGAAGCGATCGCCGCGCTCGATGCGCCGGGGCAGCGACCAGCCGAGCAGCTCGATGCGGTTGTCGAACACGACGCGAGCATGCGGCCGGACGGCGATCTGCTTGGGCTCCTCGTGGAGGATCGCGGTGCGCAGCGGGTTCTTGTCGGTCGTACCGTCGACGCGGTTCGAGAGCAGCAGCGAGCGCACGTTGCGATCGTCGATCACGAAGTACGGCTTGCCGCCGACCTCGCGGTGGAGCTGGCACAGCTCGGTCTGCGACGTGATCGCGAACACGCGGTTGGATCGACCGAGCGCGGCGACGATCTGATCGCGCGACGACACGGTCTCCGGCTTGGCGTCGGCTGCGTAGTCGTACGGCGCGTCGCCGAGGTCGCCCATGATCACCAGCTGGTCGCCGGGCTTCCGGAGCTCCTTGTACGTGTCGAACATCGCCTTCGACGACAGATGCGTCGCCAGCACCGGCTGCCACGCGAACGCCCAGAACGCGGCGACGAGCACGGTCGCGGCGAGCGCGACGCCTGCGCCGATCTGCGAGGCGCGACGGAACGCGCGGCGGGCCGGATCGTCGCGCCACGTGATCATCGCGACCGCGAAGCCCGCCGCGACGAGCACGCCGAGGATGAGGACCCACAGCTTCGTCGGCAGAAGCAGCAGGCGCGACATCTTCGGATACGCGATCTGATCGCTGCCGACGAGCAGCGACGTGATCCGCTCGGTGAACGACTGGAGGTCCTTGCCGAGGTCGAGCACCGCCAGCCCGACGAACAGGCCGACGAGCATCGCGCCGGCGGGCAGCGCGCGCTTCTCGCTTCCCCGACGTGTGGCGAGCATGCCGTCGATCCACACGCCGATCGCGAGCGCGAGGGCAGGGAAGCCGGCGTAGAGCGTGAATCCGACCTTGCGCTGGAACACCTCGCTCGCGATCCATGCACCACCAGCCCACGCCATCGTCAGCGCGCCGACGATACGGCGCTTGCGATCCTCGGACGAGAGAAGCGCGACGATCGCGACCGGACCGACGATGCCCCACGGGAACGTGCCGTACGCGATCTGCTCGAACGTCGAGTCGAACGGGTAGCGGAGGTCGTCGTCGGGCCGCCAGATCGCGCCGAGCGCATCGGAGTAGCAGCCGTTCGCGACGATCGACTTGCCGAACAGCGCGCGCTGCGGCGGCACGAGGCCGGGCTGCGGCTCGACGAGCGAGAAGATCTGGTAGACGAGCAGCGCGAGCACGCCGATCGCGGCGAGCGTCGCGAGGACCGACTTCAGCTGTGCCGCGATCTCGCCCGGCTCGCGCGCGGGCGCGGGTGGACGCTCGCGACCGATCGCCCACCGCGGGTTCAGCTTGCCGGCGAGCCACAGCGTGCCGCGGTACGCACCGCGGCCTCCGGCGGCGAAGCCCGACGCGCCGAGCCCGTACGCCGCGGCATACGCGCCGACCGGGACGAGCACGCCGAGCAGCGCGCCGCCCGAGACAAAGCCGATCACGATACCTGCCGCGAGTGACGCGAGCGCGACGAGCGACTCGACGAGCCCGAGCCAGCCGCGGCTCGCGCCGAGCGCGACGAGCCCGTACAGCGTCAGCGCCGCACCGGCCGCCGTTCCGATCTCCGTCGTCAGCTGCCGCGACTGGAACACGAGCAGCGGCATCGACAGCAGCACGAGCGCGGTGACGACACCGGCGCGCGAGCTGCCGCCGCGCATCGCGATGCCCGCCGTCGCGAGCACGGCGAGGAGGCCCATCAGCGCGAACGGCAGGCGCCTGCCGCCGTCGCTATCGCCGATCGAGTCGCGGCCGAACGTCATCGCCCGCGTCGTCATCGATCGCGCGAGCGTGTCCGGGGGAGGCACGCGATAGCAGCCGTCCTTCGGCGCCACGGGGGGCACCTTCGGCGTCATCTCGGCCTGCTTCTTCGCGACCTCGGGCCGCGGCGCGACGCGATCCGCGAGCTGGCGCTCCTGCGGCTCCCAGATGCCGAACGACGACAGACCCGGCAGGAGCACCGCGGCGGCCAGCGCGACCACGCACGCGAGCGCGACGGGCCAGCGACCCAGGTGCCGGGACAAGAACTGCACGGCGCGAACCTATCATTGTTAGGATCGATCTTCCGTGACGACTTCGCGCGCCGGCGAGCTCACCAAGCTGCACCGCTCCATGCCCGTGGCGCGGTACCGCAGCCTCGTCGGGCACTGGATCGCGCGCTGGTTCCGGCCGCCCCGTCCCGCGCAGCACATGCCGGTCGCCAAGCCGCGCGAGGGCGAGTGCGTCGTCACGTTCGCCGGGCACGCGTCGGTGATCGCCCGGTACCCGACGCTCTCGATCGCGTTCGACCCGATGCTCGGCCGGTGGGTCGGCGGGGTTCGCCGCGCCGTCGAGCCCGGCGTCGCGCCCGGCGACTTCGAGGACGTCGGGCTCGTGCTGATCTCGCACCGTCACGCCGACCACCTCCACATCCCGACGCTGAAGCTCCTGCCGCGCAGGGCGACGACGGTCGTCGTGCCGCCGGGCGGCGCGGCCTGGGTCTCCGACCTCGGGTTTGCCCGCGTGATCGAGCTCGCGCCGGGGGCCGACCTCGAGCTGCGCGGCATCCAGGTGATCGCCTACGCGACCTCGCACGGCGAGAACGAGCTCGCGCGCGGTCTGTCGTACGTCGTCCGCCCGGTCCCGGTCGCCGGCCAGCCGGCCGGGCCGAGCATGTACCTGTGCGGCGATAGCGGCTACTTCTCGGGATTCGCCGACATCGGCGAGCGGTTCGCGCCCGACATCGCATTTCTTCCGATCGGCGGGTTCTACCCCGGGTCGTTTCGCACGCGTCACATGTCGCCGCTCGACGCGCTCTACGCGTTCGAGGATCTTCGCGCGCGGCTCCTGGTTCCGATTCACCACGGCGCGTTCGCGCTGTCGTACGAGCGCCTCGATGAGCCCGCGCGCTGGCTCCTCGAGCTGGCGACCTCGCGCGGTGTACGCGACCACGTGATGGTGATGACGGCCGGTCAGACGGAACGCTTCCCGGCGCTGCCGTGATAAAAAGCGATCGGTGGCCCCCGACGTCTCGATCGTCATCCCCGTCTACAACGAGGAAGGGATCCTGCGCGAGGCGGTGTCCGAGCTGCTCGACGGTCTCGAGACAGTACGGCTCGCCCTCGACGCGCCCGAGCTGACGTTCGAGGTGATCATCGCCGAGAACGGCTCGTCGGACCGCACGGTCGAGCTGGCCGAGCACCTCGCCGCGGAGCGCCCCGAGGTCCGCATGTTCTCGCTCGGCGAGCCGAACTACGGCAAGGCGCTCCGTCGCGGCATCATGGAGGCGCGCGGCACCTGGGTCATCTGCGAGGAGATCGACCTCTGCGATGCCGACTTCCATCGCCGCGCGCTGATCCACCTCCGCCACGGCGATGCCGACATGGTCGTCGGCAGCAAGGCGATGAAGGGCGCGAGCGATCACCGCCCGCTGTTCCGCCGCGCCGCGACCCGCGTGCTCAACGGCATGCTGCGCGTCGCGCTCGACTTCCACGGCACCGACACGCACGGCCTCAAGGCATTCCGCCGCGCGACGCTCTTGCCGATCGTCGAGAGCTGCGTGATCGACCGGGACCTGTTCGCGAGCGAGCTCGTGATCCGCGCCGGCCGCGAGGGCGTGCGCGTGATCGAGATCCCGATCCGCCTCGACGAGAAGCGTCCACCCGCGATCAACCTCGTGAAGCGCGTGCCGAACGTCCTGCGCGGCATGGCAAAGCTGACCTACGTGATCCGCTTTGGCGGCAAGCCGTGACCGCGGCGCGGACCTGCGCTGTATCGATCGATCTCGACGGTCTCGCCTGTTACTACCGGATCCACGGCCTCGGCACGCCACCGGCCGAGCTCGAGCACGTGATCCTCGAGCGCGCGCTGCCTCGCGCGGCCGCGCTGTTCGCGAGCCGCGAGATCCACGTCACGTGGTTCGTGATCGGCCGCGATGCCGACGCCAGCGCCGCGCTGTCCGATCGCGCCGCGCGCGCCGCGAATGCCCAGCGCCTGCGCACGCTCGCGGAGCTCGGCGACGAGCTCGGCAATCACTCGTACTCGCATCCCTACGAGCTCGCGCGCATGCCTGCCGATGCGGTGAGCGCCGAGATCGCGAACTGCGATCGCGTGCTGCGCGAGATCACCGGCAAGGCGCCGAAGGGCTTCCGCGCGCCGGGCTACGACCTCGCGCCGGCGATGCTCGACACGCTCGCGCGCCTCGGCTACCGCTACGACTCGTCGGTGTTCCCGGCGCCGGGCTACTACGCGGCGAAGGCGGCGGTGATGACCGCGCTCGCGGCGGTCGGGCGACCGAGCGGGGCGGTGATGACGAACCCGCGCGCGCTCGCCGCGCCGGCCGATCCGTACCGGCCGTCGATGACGGCGCCGTGGCGCAGAGGGCAGGCGCCGGTCGTCGAGCTGCCGATCGCGGTGACGCCGTGGACGAGGCTGCCCGCGATCGGGACGACGCTGCTCGTCGCACCGGAGTGGGTGCGCGGCAAGATCCTGTCGGCGATGGCGAAGCGCGCCTTCTTCAACTTCGAGCTGCACGGGATCGACTTCGCCGACGCGACGAAGGACGGGATCCCGGGCGAGCTCGTCGAGCGGCAGCCGGATCTGAAGCTCGGGATCGAGGACAAGCTCTCTCGGCTCGAGACCATCCTCGACGAGATTGCCGCGAGCTACTCGTTCGCGACGCTCGGCGAGGTCGCGGCCGAGATCCAGCGAGACGAGTAGAAACGTAAGCGTAAGCGTCGGTGAGGTCGGATGCGCGATCACCAGCGGTGACGTGGAACGACCGGCGGGACCGGCCCGCGAGGCGACAACAACCCTGGCACAGGGGGCCCGGGAACCGCTTACGCTTACGCCTACGTGTCAGCGGCGGCGCGCGACGGCCTCGCGAGCGAGCTGATCGACCCGCTCGTTCAGTGGGATGCCGGCGTGGCCGGCGACCTTCACGAAGCGGAGATCCGGGAACGAGCGGGTCAGCTCGCGGATGTCGGCGATCAGCTCGACGTTCTTCTTCGGCTTCCACGGCTTCGTGAGGCAGCCGATCGAGTATTCCGAGTCGGTATAGACGACGACCGGACGGTCTTTCTTGGCGACGACCTCCTCGAGGCCGCGCTGGATCGCGGTCAGCTCGGCGATGTTGTTCGTGCCCTCACCGAGGTACTCGGACAGCTCTCGCCGCTCTTTGCCATCGATGATGACGACGCCGAGGCCGGCGGGACCGGGGTTCCCCGTGCAGGCGCCGTCGGTCCAGACGTGGATCGCGTTGTCGGGCACCGTCGGGGAGACGGCGGGCTTCTTCGCGTTGCGATCAGGAGCGGCCTCGCCGGCGGTGAGCTCGATCGGCGCCTCACCGGCGACCGCGACGAGGTTGCGCCCGCCGGCGCGGTAGGTCTTCTGACCGTCGGCGGGCTTGTAAACGATCTCCACACGACCGTCACGATCGGTGACAAGTGCACCGGTCGCGTCGACCTTTGCCCATACATCAGCGTCGCGCAGGCGGTGCTTGAGCCACGGCATGGGCATGTTATAAGCCACCGGTCCGATCTCGGACGCTCTTAGAGGAGAATGCACATGGTCCGCACTCGTATTGGTTGGCTCGTCGCTGTCGCCGCACTCAGCCTCGGCGTTGGCGCCTGCAAGAAGAAGGATGAGGGCAAGAAGACTGACCAGACGGGGCAGACCGCGCCGGCCGGCGACAAGACGAACCCGGTGACCGCCACGCCGTCGGCCATGAACATGGCCGCGGGTGACGATCTCTCGCTGCTCCCCGCGGACAGCGAGATGGTCATGGGCCTCAACTTCGCCCAGCTCCAGCAGAGCGCGCTGTGGAAGCAGTTCTCGCCGAAGCTGATGGACAAGATGGCGAGCGGCCTCGCCGAGTTCAAGGCGGCGTGCGGCTTCGATCCCCTCGAGGCGATCAAGAGCGTCTCGCTCGGCATGAAGGGCCTCGGCGGCAACTCGCCGGACGGCTCGATCGTCATCCACGGCCTCGACAAGGGCAAGTCGATGGCGTGCATCGACAAGGCGAAGGTCGAGGCCGCGAAGAAGGGCTCGGAGATCACCGTCGACGGCGACGTCTTCACGGTCAAGGACAAGGACGGTCAGCTGACCGTCTGGTCGTTCGTCAACAGCGACACGCTGCTCGGCGTCGTTGGCCCGAACGCGTCGAAGGACACGCTGCTCGCGGTCGCCAAGGGCGGCTCGACGCTGAAGTCGTCGCAGACGTTCGTCGACATGTACTCGAAGATCAACACCAAGGACTCGATGTGGCTCCTCGTGAACGGCAACGCGCCGTTCATGGCGAAGGCGGCGCAGGCGGGCGTGAAGCCGAAGGCCGTGTTCGGCTCGATCAACGTCACGGACGGCCTCACGGTCGATCTCCGCATCCGCCTCGGCTCGGCGGATGAGGCGACCCAGCTCGTCAACATGGCGAAGGGTCAGACGAACAACCCGCAGGTCAAGCAGATGTTCGACAAGCTCGATGTCACCGCCGACGGCGCGGACGCGAAGATCGCGATCGCGATGTCGAATGCCAAGCTCCAGCAGCTGATCGGAATGGTCGGCGGCATGATGGGCGGCATGATGGGCGGCGGCATGGGCGGTCCCTAATCAAGGGACTCTGACTCCGGGACTGTGAAATGAACCGCGCGCTCCTAGCGTGCAGTATCGCGGTCGCCGCCGTCGTCGGCGGTGGCTGCGGCAAGAAGCCGAACCGGGCACTGTCCGAGGTCGCTGGCCTCGCGGCGGTGCCGGCGTCGGCGGAGGTCGTGATCGTCGCGGATGTCGCGAAGGTCGCGGACTCTCCGCTCGTCGCGCGTGCCGTCGATCAGCTCCTCATGAAGGATGCGGATCTCGCGGCGCGCTGGGAGAAGCTGCAGACCGACTGCAAGCTCGACGCGAAGAAGATCAAGCACGTCCTGCTCGCGATCGGGCCCAAGGCGGGCGACTCGCCCGGCACCGGACCCGTGCTCATGGTCGCGACGGGACAGCTCGTCGAGACCGAGCTCGCGGCGTGCGTGCGCGGCATCGTCGGCCAGGGAGGCGGCACGCTGACCGCGAAGACGGTCGACGGCCGCACGCTCTATCAGGCCAAGGACGGCAATCGCACGATGTTCTTCGCGTTCGGCCGTCCCGACACGATCGTGCTCGGCTCGAACGAGGGCTACGTCACCGAGGCGCTCGGTCCGGGATCCAAGATCAAGGACAACGCCGAGATGACGGGATACTTCGGACGCGTCGATCAGAACGCTCCCGTGTGGGCCGTCGGCCGCGTCGACGACCGCGTCCGCTCCGGACTCGTCAAGGTGACCTCGGGTCAGCTGAAGGAAGGTCCGAAGGCGATGCTCGTGTCCCTCGACCCGAGCGATGGCGCGAAGCTCGAGGTCGGCGCGATCATGGCGTCCGACACCGATGCCAAGACACTGGAATCGTTTGCGAAGAGTCAGCTCGCGCTCATGGCGATGGCGGCTCAGGCAAAGAGCCTCGGCAAGATCGTCGACAAGGTCGCGATCTCCGTCGACGGCGCGGTCACGCGGTTCCGCGCGAGCCTCAGCGTCGAAGAGGTGAATCAGCTCATTTCGGCGCTTGACGGCGGGGGTCCCGCCGCGCAGGATTCCCCGCCCCCAGCGTCGGGTTCCGACGCTGCAGGCCCGTAGAGGTAGATGA
>JAEWJO010000762.1 GCA_023386455.1 Pseudomonadota bacterium
GCGCAGTACCGGCTCGTCGACGGCGACGAGAGCGACGACGCGCGCGCGAGCCGCGAGCGCAGGCTGCGCGACCTCGAGCACCTGCGGGCGTTCGCGCTGCCGCTGCTCGACGATCTGACGACGCTGCCCGAGCGCGGGACATGGCGCGTGTGGATCGATCGGCTGACCGCGCTGGCGACGCGCGCGCTGCGGGCGCCCGAGCGCGTGCTCGCGGTGCTGAGTGCGCTGTTGCCGATGGCGGACGTCGGGCCGGTCGATCTGCGCGAGGTGCGCGAGATCCTGCACCAGCGGCTGACCGACCTCGTCGTCAAGCCGACGGGGCGGCGCTACGGGCGGCTCCTGATCGCGCCGATCGCCGCGGCGCGCGGCATGTGCTTCGACACGGTGTTCGTGCCCGGGCTCGCCGAGCGGATGTTCCCGCAGAAGCTCGTCGAGGATCCGCTGCTGCTCGACGTCGCGCGCACGCGGCTCGCGCTCGACCTCGAGGTCCGCGACGACCGGCTCGCCGAGGAGCGCCTCGCGCTCGCGCTCGCGATCGGCGCGGCCCGCGAGCGCGTCGTCCTGTCGTATCCGCGCATCGATCTCGATCAGGGCCGGCCGCGCGTGCCGAGCTTCTACGGCCTCGAGGTCCTGCAAGCAGCAGAGGGCACCCTGCCCGGATTCGACGAGCTGGCGCGGCGCGCCGACGTCACCGGTGCCGCGCGCATCGGCTGGCCGGCGCCGAAGCACGCGCTCGATGCGATCGACGAGGCCGAGCACGATCTCGCGCTGCTCGACGAGCACGTCCGCGCGGCGGCGCCGGCACCGAAGGGAGTCGCCCGCTATCTGCTCGATGCAAACCCTCACCTCGCGCGCTCGCTGCGGACGCGTGCGAGGCGATGGGCGATCCGGAAGTGGCTGCCGGCCGACGGCCTCGTCGTGTCGACGGATGCCGCGCGCGCCGCGCTCGCGGATCACGCGCTCACCGCGCGCTCGTTCTCGCCGACCGCGCTCGAGGCGCTTGCCGCGTGTCCGTATCGCTTCGCGCTGAAGACGATCCTGCGGCTCGAGCCACGCGAGACACCGGAGCCGATCGAGAACCTCGGCCCGCTCGAGCGCGGGTCGCTGATCCACCAGGTCCAGTTCGAGCTGCTCGTCGAGCTGCGCGACGCCGGCATGCTGCCGGTGCGTGCCGCGAACCTCGATGCCGCCCGCGATCGGCTCGATGCCGTCCTCGATCGCGTCGAGGCGCGCTACCGCGACGAGCTCCACCCGGCGATCGAGCGCGTGTGGACCGACGGCATCGCGTCGATCCGCGCCGACCTGCGCGAGTGGCTGCGCCGCACCGGCGACGATGCCGACTGGACACCCCGGCGGTTCGAGCTCGCGTTCGGCCTCGATGCGACCGCGCGCGACGGCGTGCGCGACGATGCGAGCGTCGCCGAGCCGGTGACGGTCGAGCTCGGGGCGGGTGGTCCGACGATCAAGCTGCGCGGCTCGATCGACCTCGTCGAGGAAGGCGCCGGCGGAGTCCTGCGCGCGACCGACTACAAGACCGGCAAGGCGACGGTCCAGACGGGCTCGGTCGTGAGCGGCGGCAAGAGCCTGCAGCCGGTGCTCTACGCGCTCGTGCTCGAGCAGCTGTTCCCCGCGGTGCAGGTCTCTGGCGGCCGGCTCTATTACTGCACGACCCGCGGCGACTTCACCGACGTCGCCGTGCCGCTCGACGCAGACGCCCGCGCGGCCGCGCAGACGCTCGTCGAGACGCTCGCCCATCACTTCGCCGAAGGCTTCTTCCCGGCGGCGCCGAACAAGGACGAGTGCAAGTGGTGCGACTTCCGCCCGATCTGCGGACCGTACGAGGAGATGCGCGCGAAGAAGAAGGACAAGGACCGGCTGGTCCAGCTCGGCAAGCTGCGAGGTCAGCGATGACGCAGACACTCGTCGACCAGCCGGCGCGCGATCGCATTCGCACCGACCTCGCCTCGACGCTCGTCGTCGAGGCGGCCGCAGGCACGGGCAAGACGACGGAGATGATCCGCCGCATCATCGCGGTCATCCGTGCGGGCGCCACGACGCTCGAGCGGATCGTCGCGGTCACGTTCACCGAGAAGGCCGCGGGCGAGATGAAGCTGCGCCTCCGGACCGAGCTCGAGGATGCGAGGCGCAAGGCGACCGACGACACCGAGCGCGCCCGCTTCGTCGCCGCGCTCGCCGAGCTCGAGGTCGCGCGCATCGGCACGATCCACTCGTTCTGCTCGGATCTGCTGCGCGAGCGTCCGATCGAGGCGCGCATCGATCCGGTGTTCGAGGTCGCCGCCGAGGACGAGTCCGAGCGCCTGTTCAGCCGCGCGTTCGAGCTGTGGTTCCAGGCGAGCGTCGCCCGCCCCGGCGAGGGCGTCCGCCGGATCCTGCGCCGCACCGAGCCGACCGAGCTGCTGCGCAATGCCGGCTGGTCGCTCGTCCAGCGCCGCGACTTCGACGGCGCGTGGCTGCGTGACCCGTTCGCGCGCGAGGCCGCGATCGATGCCGCGCTCGGCGAGCTCGCGACGCTCGCCGGCCTCGGTGCCCAGGCCGACTCGCCGAAGGATCCGCTCGGCGAGCTGTTCCGGAAGATCGATCGCTGGCTCGCCGAGCTCGCGCGCCGCGAGCTGGTCCGTCCGCGCGACCACGACGGCCTCGAGGCCGAGCTGTCGGCGCTGTTCCGCTGGTGGGAGTGGCGCCCGAGCGGCAAGTCGAAGCTCTACGGCGCGAACCTGCTGCGCAGCGATCTGGTCGCGCGCCGCGACGAGGTGAAGGCCGCGCTCCAGCGCTTCCTCGAGCTCGCCGACGCGGACCTCGCCGCGCTGCTGCGCGAGGAGCTACGTCCGCTCGTCCAGTCGTACGAGGATCTCAAGGCGCGCACCGGCAAGCTCGACTTCATCGATCTGCTCGCCGATGCCCGCAACCTGTTGCGCGACGACCGCCGCGTCCGCGAGGAGATGCAGCAGCGCTTCACCCACTTCTTCGTCGACGAGTTCCAGGACACCGATCCGCTGCAGGTCGAGATCCTGCTCCTGCTCTGCGCCGACGACGCACCGATCGCCGACCCCACGGACGTCCGGGTGAAGCCCGGCAAGCTGTTCATCGTCGGCGATCCCAAGCAGGCGATCTACCGGTTCCGGCGCGCCGACATCGCACTCTACGAGTCGATCAAGCGCCGCCTCCTCGATCAGGGCGCCACCCTGCTCCACCTGACGACGAGCTTCCGCAGCGTCCCGCAGATCCAGTCGGCCGTGAACGCCGCGTTCGCGCCGATCATGGCGGGCGGCCAGCAGGCGCAGTACGTGCCGCTCGAGGCGTATCGCGCCGACACCGCGACGCAACCGGGGGTCATCGCGCTGCCCGTCCCGAACCCGTACGGCTGGCGCGACATCACGCAGACCGCGATCGAGGACTCCTATCCCGACGCCGTCGGCGCGTTCATCCATCACCTCATCCACGACAGCGGCTGGACCGTCGCCGAGGGAGACAAGCGCGTCCCGATCGAGACCCGCCACATCTGCCTCGTGTTCCGTCGCTTCCAGTCGTTCCGCAAGGACCTCACGCGCCCGTACGTCCGCGCGCTCGAGGCGCGCCAGATCCCGCACGTCCTCCTCGGCGGCCGCTCGTTCCACGAGCGCGAGGAGATCGAGGCCGCGCGCAACGCGCTCCGCGCGATCGAGTGGCCCGACGACGAGTTCTCCGTCTACGCGACGCTCCGCGGCCCGTTCTTCGCGTTCCACGACGAGGACCTCGTCGCGTATCGCCACGCGCGCCGCTACATCACGCCGCTCGCGCTCGCGCGTCCCGACTTCGTCGCGCCCGCGACCGAGACCGAGCACGCGATCGTCGGCGCGCTCCAGATCCTCGCGGACCTCCACCGCCACCGCAATCATCGCCCGATCGCCGACACGCTCTCGCGCCTCCTCGCCGAGACGCGCGCCCACGCCGGCATCGCGATCTGGCCCGCCGGCGAGCAGGCCCTCGCCAACCTGTTCCGCGTCGCCGACCTCGCGCGCCGGTTCGAGGCCAACGGCGCGACGTCGTTCCGCGCGTTCATCGATCGTCTCGAC
>JAEWJO010000044.1 GCA_023386455.1 Pseudomonadota bacterium
CGATGCGCACTTACGACGGTGCGCAGCCGACCCGCGTCGCCCGGCCCGAGCCTACGCAATATCCGCACGTGCACGTCGACGCTGCCCCTCCGCAAGCGCAGCACCGGCTTGCCGCCGAGCTCGACGCGCGCGGCGGCCTCGCCCCCGAGCGACTTCGCGAGCGGCCCGAACCAGCGCGCCCACCGCACCGGCCGCGTCGCGAGCGCGAGGCACGCGGCGAGCATGTCGCCGATCCGCTCGGCGCTCGCCTCGCCGTCGGTGTGCGCGCTCACCTCGTCGCTCCGCAGCTCGTGATGCCACGTGCCGTCGAGCAGCATCGGCACCGTCGTCCGCAGCGAGCTCGGCGTCCCCGACACGAATCGGCTCGCGAGCAGCGCGGCGCGGACCTCGCCGTCGAGCCACATGTTCGCGAGCGAGACGTCGTTCGTCTCGACGAGGCAGGTGTCATCGAACGACGCCGCGCGCGTGCCGGCGACCGCGCGGTCCGTCCACCGGAGTGCGAGCTCGAATCCGTCCGTGCTCGGGAGCGAGACCGCGACGTGGCTCGTCGGCGAGATCTGCACGCGCGCGCGAAACGCCGCGCCCTCCGCCTCGATCTCGATCCGCATGCCGTGCGCGTCGGCGACACAGCTGGCGTGTGGGAACCGTGCGGCGATCGCCGCAGCGAGCGTATCGGGCACCTCTCAAGGATACGGTAAGGTGCGCGCATGTCGAATCGCCTCGCGACCGAGAGCTCGCCGTACTTGCGGCAGCACGCCGACAATCCCGTCGAGTGGTGGCCGTGGACGCAGGACGCGTTCGCGGAGGCGAAGAAGCTCGGCAAGCCGGTGTTCGTCTCGATCGGATACGCCGCGTGTCACTGGTGCCACGTGATGGCGCACGAGAGCTTCGAGGACGCGCCGACCGCGAAGCTGATGAACGAGCTGTTCGTGAACATCAAGGTCGATCGCGAGGAGCGCCCCGACGTCGACGCGATCTACATGAACGCGATCCAGGTGATGGGCGAGGGCGGCGGCTGGCCGCTGTCGGCGTTCTGTCTGCCCGACGGCCGCCCGTACTTCCTCGGCACCTACTTCCCGAAGACGCCGCGCTTTGGCCGGCCGAGCTTCCAGGACCTGCTGCGCGCGATGGCCGACGCGTTCAAGACCCGCCGCGCCGATGCCGAAGACAACGCGCTCGCGCTCGTCGATGGGCTCGCGCGCGTCGACGAGCACTACCGCCGCGGCGCCGAGATGGGGCAGGTGGGCAAGCTCGAGGCGCCGCTCATCATCGCGGCCGGCAAGCAGCTCGCCGAGCGCTGCGATCCGAAGTTCGGCGGCATGGGCGGCGCGCCGAAGTTTCCGTCGAGCTCGAGCCACGACCTGCTCGCGCGCGCGAGCAGGTTGCCATTCGGCGACGCGGCGCGGACCGCGTTCGACGGCTGGGCGCGCGGCATGGCCGAGGGCGGCATCTACGATCATCTCGGCGGCGGCTTCGCACGCTACGCGGTCGACGCGCAGTGGCTCGTCCCGCACTTCGAGAAGATGCTCTACGACCAGGCGCAGCTGCTCTCGATCTACGCGAGCGTCGTCGCGATGGGCGGCCCGCTCGCCGCGCGCGCCGAGCACGTGATCACCGAGACGGTCGCGTTCCTCGCGCGCGAGCTGTCGGATCCCGCGGGCGGACTGTGGTCGTCGCTCGACGCCGACAGCGAGGGCGAGGAGGGCAAGTTCTACGTGTGGACGCCGGCGCAGCTGCGCGAGGTGCTCGGCCCGATGAACGCGATCGTGTTCGCGCAGGCGTACGGTGTCACCGACGCCGGCAACTTCGAGCACCAGACGTCGGTCCTGTCGCGCATCACGCCGCGCACGTCGCCGCACGAGGAGGAGCAGCTCGCCGAGCTGCGAGGCAAGCTCCTCGCCGCGCGCGACAAGCGCATCCGGCCGGGCACCGACGACAAGGTGCTCGCCGCGTGGAACGGCCTCGCATTGACCGGCCTCGTCGCCGCCTGGCGCGCGACCGGCCATGCACCGGCGCTCGCGCTGGCGACGCGCGTCGGCGGCTTCTTGCGCGATCGCATGGTGCACGCCGATCGCATCGCGCGCGTGTTCCACGAGGGCACGACGAAGGACCTCGACGGCACGCTCGACGACTACGCGTTCTGCGCGCAGGGCTTCATGGACCTCGCCGAGGCGACCGGCGACCGCGCGTGGTGGGACCTCGCGGTCCGGCTGCTCGTCTCCGTCCGCACGCGGTTCGTCGACGACAAGGACGGCGTGATCATCTTCTACATGGCGCCCGAGGGTGACCCGCTGCTCGTCCACCGTCCCGAGTCGCACCACGACAGCGCGATTCCGTCGGGCGCCGCGATCGCGACGCAGGCACTGCTCCGCCTCGGCCTCGTCGGCGGCGACGCGGGCGCGCTCGAGCTCGCCGAGAAGTACCTCGCGCAGCGCCTGACCGCGGTCACCGGCGTCAACGCGTGGGCGACGTCGTCGCTGCTCGCCGCGCTCGATCTCTACCTGCACGAGAAGGTGCTCGTCGTCACCGACGGCGAGGGTCGCGACGAGCTGCTCGCGGCGGCGCGGCGCGCGTACAGCCCGACGCTCGCGATCGCCGGGCCGTGGGCGCAGCCGTCGATCCTCGAGGCCAAGGTGTCCGCCGGGCCGAAGGCGCGCGCGTTCGTGTGCCAGGGGCCGACGTGCTCGCCGCCTGTCACGGACGTCGGAGAGCTCGTCGAGCTACTGACGCAGCATTAACCCTGGAGTCCGGCTGGGTTGATGCGTAGGCGCAAGCGTAAGCGTAAGCGACTACCCGATCATCTTCGTCAACATCGAGACGATTCTGACGAGGAGAGCCTCGCCATCCGAGGCTTCGGTCGAAGAGATTCCGACCGCAACCGTCCGAGGTCAACCCAGGCGAATCCCTGGGGTTAGTTCCCTCGCCCTCAGTTCCACTGGCTCAGGCGCGACATGCCGGTCGTCGGGGCGAGCGGCTTCGTCGCGGTCGTGCCGGTCGCGGTCGACGATGCGTCGCACGTGCCGAGTGATTCGTAGACGTTCTTGATCGCCGCGCGATAGCCGGTCAGCGCCGTGCTCTCGCACAGGAACACCTGGTAGACGCCCTGTGCGTCGGTCGGCTTGATCGTCGGATCGCCGGGCAGCGTCGCGGGCAGCGTCGGGAACTTCACGTCACCGGGCGTCGGGCCGAACACGCGCCACGTGTAGATCACGCTGTTGTTGCGCGTGTAGCGGATGTTCGCCTCGAACAGATCGACGGCGCCGGTTCCCGTCACCGTCACCTGCAGCGTCGTCGTCGTCGGCACGTACGTCGCGCTCACCCACGGCAACAGGTTCGCACCGACATCGAGCGAAGCGGTCGCGGCGGTACCGTCGACGACCTGCGTGATGCTCTGCACCGCGGTGCCAGTCGCCGACGAGATGCAGCCCGGGCCGCTGCCCGAGATGCAGGTGAACTTGCTCTTGATGACCGCCGGCTGGCCCTTCGCCGCCTTCGTCGACGAGACCGTCACGTTGGCGCCGGTCGTCGATGCCGCGCCGGTCACCTGCGCGATGCCGCGGACGTACGGCATGAACCGCTGCATGTCGATCCCGGTCACGCGATCGGTGACGTTCGTGTACGTCATGTCGAAGCTCGACACGGCTTGCCACGGGCCGGTGATGTTCGTCGTGCCGCCCGCGGTGAAGGCGACGCCGGTCTTCGCGGCCCACGCGAGGACGTTCGTGCCGTTCGACGCGACGACGAGCACGGTGAACGGCGAGCTCGCGCAGCCGACCTGGAACGCCAGGTTCGGTGCGAGCGAGTTGCCGACGTCGGTACGTCCGCACGGCGTGAACACGCTGTACATGTTCGCGCCCGCGTAGCTCGGGTAGGTGAACTTGAAGTTGCCGGCCGGCGTCTGATCGAGCGGCACCGTCCGGTTGCTCATCGCGTCGTCGGTCGCCGGCGCGGCGCCGCTCGCGCTGTAGATCTTGATGTCGTCGCCGGGCGACAGCGCCTGCACCGTCGTCATCGAGTACGCGCCCTTCGTGTCGCGCTCGCGGACGATCGTGACGCTCGCGTTCGCATAGACGCTCGCCTGCGCGGCGCCCTGCTGGTTCGTCACGACGTCGGTGACCGTCGCGTCGCGATCGATGAACACCGCGTGAAGGCCGGGGACCGGCGCGCCGGTCTTGTCGATCACGTGCACGGTCACGGTGCCGCGGACGTTCGGATCTGCATCGAGCTCGATGCCGCCGTCGTCGCTGCCATCGCCGGTGACGCCTGCATCTGGAGTCGCCTGCCCGTCGTTACCGCAGCCGATCGCGCAGACGAGCAGTGCGAGCCCCAGTTGCTTCACAGCCCCATGTTAGACGCTCATCTTCATTCCATACATGAGAAGCAGCGCGAACACGGCGAGTGGGATGAGGTAGGGAACGACGACGAGGCCCAGCTCGAACTTCGACCAGCCCGCGATCAGCTCGAACGCGGCGACCGAGCCGGCGATCAGGAACGCACCGACCGCCTCGGGCCAGTCGGTCTCGATCTTCAGCCCGACCCAGAACACGACCGCCCCGACGAGGAACGCCACCGTCGCGAGCGCCCAGCTCGGCAGACCGAGGAAGCTCTTGAACCCGTCCCGGGCCAGGGTCGGGTTCTTCCACACGACGTTGATCAGGATCACGATCCCGATCAGGACGACCATGAGGATCAGGTAGGTCCAGACCCTGCCTTTTTGCCCGCCCAGGAACTCGCGCTCTGGTTCGTTACCCATTGCCGCCATCCTATCGCCCTAGCGCCGCGAGCGGGCGCGATCGAGCAGCGGACGGCGAGCGGCGGGCAGGTGGCCGGCGATCTCCAGCGGCTGGAGCGTGTCGACGACGAGCTTCCACTCGGCACGCGCCGTCGATCCGTCACCGCGCGCGGCGGCGTGCTCGGCGAGCCCGGCGTGGATCTCGGCGACGTAGCCGGGCCAGTGCGCGTTCTGCGGCGCGCGCTTCTGGGCGTCCACGGCGATCGCGAGGGCCTCGCTCAGCACGGTGCCGCGCAGCTTCTCGTCGCCAGTCGCCTTCGCGAGCACCGCCTGGGCGAGCAGGCTCTGCGTCAGCGTCTCCTTCCACTCGTTGTTGATCGCGTCGACGGCGACGAGCAGGCGCGCCCGCGAGATGCCGTCCTCGATCAGCTCTGTCGCGCGTTTGGGATCGCGCGTCGCGATCAGCCGGCCGAGCTCGACCTCGCTCGACGCGAGCTCGTTCTTGAAGCCGCCCTGCGACGGGCTCTCGGCGACGAGCGCCTTGCGAAGCGCGAGCGACTCCTCGTGCGCCTCGACCGCCTTGGGGATGTTGTTGTCGGTCGTGAACGCCTTCGCGAGCTTCGCGAACGACCACGCGATCGAGCGGCGGTACGCGACGTTCTTCGCGTCGCTGTCGACGAGCTCCTTGCGCATGTCGAGTGCGAGCCGGTACTGGGCGACCCCGTCGGCGTTGCGACCGAGATAGCCGAGCGCGTCACCGGCGCGCGTGTACGAGCGCGACAGCGCGATCTTGTAGCGCGCGCTCTTGGCGTCACGCGCGACGAGCTCCTTCTGCACCTCGATCGACGCGTCGAGCTCGACCAGGCCGGCCTCGAACTGGCCGCTGTCGATCATCGTGAAGCCGAGGTCGGAGAGTAGGTTGCCGCGCTGGTACTGCCAGTCCGTGTTCGTCGGATCGCGCTGCACGAGCATCTGGATGACGGGCAGGGCGCGGCGGTAGGTCGCGATCGCACCCGACTCGTCGCCGAGCTGGCGCTGCAGCTCCGCCATGTCGCGCTGCACCTCGAGAACCTTCTCCTGGGTCTCGACGTTGTCGGACTCGTTCTCGAGCAGCGTCTCGCGCAGGCGCAGCGCGAGCTTGTACTCGTCGAGCGCGGCGCCCGACTCGCCGCGATTCTGGTACGCCGATGCGAGCTTGAAATGGCTCGTCGAGAGCGCGAGCACCTCGTCGGAGACGCGGCCGTTGCCCTGACTCGATGCCAGCTCGCGCTCGTTCTTCGCGAGCGAGTACTGCTCGAATGCCTCGTCGATCTTGCCGTCGATGCGCAGCATGTCGCCGAGTCGATCGTGCAGGTCGGCGGAGTCGAGCAGGAGCGTCCGGTCGGCGGGTTCCTCGACGCGGAGCGCATCGAACGAGGCCTGGGCGGTCTTGAAGTACCGTAGGGCGACGTCGAGCGTGCCGCGGTCCTGGAACACGCGGCCGGTCTCGTAGTCGAACCGCGCGATCATGCGGCGCAGCTTGCGCGTCTTCGGCGTGCGGTCGGCGCCGACGAGCGAGACCAGCCGGTCGCGCGCTTCGCGCCACGTGGCGAGCGCCTGGTCGGGCTTGCCCGAGACGAGCTCGGCGGTCGCGATCAGCTGGATCGCCTCCGCCATGCGGATCTCGTCCT
>JAEWJO010000052.1 GCA_023386455.1 Pseudomonadota bacterium
GTGCGGGCCGCGCGTGATCGAGACCCCATCAGCGGTCCGCGCGACCGCGTGACCCTGCGCCCGACACCACGCCGGCAGGTCGGTCGAGAGCGTCGCGGCGCGGCCGCGGACGACCACCTCCGGCACGGCGGCGAGCGCGCGCTTCACGAGCAGGTGTCCGCCCTCGTCGAGACCGAGGTCCTCGAGATCCACGATCATCGCGCGGCGAGCCACGCGTCGAGCGTGCCGAACCGATCGCAGGCTCGCTCGAGCAGCGCGTAGCCCGACGTCCGGCCCGGCTGCCAGACCTTCAGGCCCTCCATGTCGAGCAGCGGGCGAACCTCCGGGTCGTCGTACGACATCGCGAGCAGGAGCTCGCGGAATCGCGCGACCTCGGGCGGTGCGCCGTCGAGGATCGTCATGTTGCAGTGGTCGTACGCGCCGGTGGTCGCGACGACGCGCGTCCCGCCGAGACCTTCGCGCGCGAACGCGAGCCGGTTGCCGTCGATGACGCACGCGGCGTCGACCGTGCCCGCGAGCAGCGCCTTCACCGCGTCGCGCTCGCCGCCGATGTGATCGCCGTGCTTGCCGACGAGGACATCGTGGCGCACGACCTCGACGTCGACGCCGGCCTCCGCGAACGCGAGCAGCGGGATCAGCGTCGCCTGCGGCGAGTCCGCCGCACCGACGCCGACCTTCTTCCCGCGCAGGTCCGCGAGACCCTTCACCGGGCTGTCCTCGCGAACCAGCACGACGCTCGTCAGATCGCGATCGGTGTCGCGCATCGCGATCGCCTGGGCCTCGCGGCCGTGCTTGCGCGCGAGCCGCTGTGCCTCGAGCCACGCGAGCGGCGAGTTCCACGCGACGTGGAAGTCACCGCGCAGGTGCGCGTCGACCTGGCGCTCGTAGTTCGAGTAGAGGACGTAGTCGAAGGCGAAGCCGCGCCTGGCGAACCACGCGAGGAAGCCGTCCCAGATCGGGACGACCTTGGCGTCGTACGCGACGGCGCCGAGAACGAGGGTGTTGCTCATGATGTCCTCAGAACAGCGGGAGACCGCACACGGCCTTGCCGATGAAGTCGTAGAGCGCGTCGGTCGTCGGTGCCATCACGACCGCTGCCCGGGCGTCGCGGAACACGCGCTCGACGCCGACGTCCTTGCGGAACGCCGCGCCGCCGCACACGCGCATCGCGAGGTCGCCAACCTCGGTCGCCGCCTCGCCCGCCGCCGCCTTGCTCTCGAGCACGCGCAGCGTCGCGTCCGCGCGTCCCGCACCGATCGCGGCGAGCGTGTCGGCATTGAGCGCCTTGGTCTGGTCCGTCTTGATCCGCATCCGCGCGATGAACGCGCGCACCGTCGGGAGATCCGCGACCGTCGAGCCGGCGTGATCGAACGTCGTGCCGGCGACGTGCTTCGCCGAGCGCTCGACCGCGGCCTCCATGAGACCGGCCGAGACCGACGCGCTCATCACGTTGAACCACGGCAGGACGACGCCCATCATGATGCCGAAGCCCGCACCATCCTCACCGAGCCGCGCCGACTCGGGGAGCCGGACGTCCTCGGCGACGACGGGCGCGGAGTCGTTTCCGCGCAGGCCGAGGCCGTCGAACGCGCCGTCGACACGCAGACCCGCGGTCGTTCGCGGCACGAGCCAGAGCGTCGACAGCTCGCCGCCGGCGGTCGGCTTCGTCGACCACACGTAGCTGTCGGCGGCGTGCGCCGACGTGACGAAGCTCTTCTTGCCCGTGATCCGGACCTGGCCGGCCTCGGCCTTCGCGCTGTTCTGCGACGCCCAGAACTGGCTGCGCGAGCCGGGCTCCGAGAACGCGAGCGTCGAGAGGTGCTTGCCCGCGGCGATCGCGCGGCGCACGTCCTCGGGGCCGTGCTGCTCGATCACGACGGTCGCCGCGTAGTGCATGCAGACGATCATCGCGGTCGATCCGCACTCGCGCGCCAGTCGCTCGACGATGGTCGCCGCCTCGGCGAGGCCGAGACCCTTGCCGCCGACGCTCGTCGCGCTGACGAGGCCGAGCAGGCCGCTCTCGGCGAGCGCGGTCAGCGTCGCCTTCGGAAACTCACCGCGATCCGCGGCGAGCGCATTCTGCGCCGCGATCGGCGCGATGGACTCCAGGACCTTTGCAAACTCGAACGACATGGCTCTCCTGACGCGGCGTGTGCCGCGACCGGAGGCGTCGCGATCACCCGTCGCAGGTGCGTGACCCGAGCACGCCGGGTCGGGTATCGGCTCAGAGACGGAACATGCGGCAGACGGTAGCGGATGCCTGGACCCGGTGCCATTCGTTCAGCCGGGCAATACGTCGATGCCGAGCTCCCGCTCCGGCTCGTCGTCGACGCCGACGAGGACCAGCTCGGCGCCTTCGTCGTCGAGCAGCGCCGGTCCTCCCTCGATCGTCCACGTCGCCTTCGTCCGCGGTACGCGCTCGAACAGCACGAGGTGACTCGCCGCCTCCGGCACCCGCACCTCGTCCGGGACGTCGAGCTCCGGCGCGTCGACGCGATACACCAGGTGGACGTGATCGTCGTGACGAACGAACGCGTAGCAGCCCTGCGCGATCGGCCGAGCACCCGGCTGGTACCGCTCACCCCGGGTCTTCGTCGAGTAGTGCTCGTCTTCCATCTGATCGCCGATCACGCGCTGCAGCGAGCCCACGCGCTCGACGCGCGCCCACAGCCGCTCGCCCGACGGGGCCGGCATCCGCTTCTTGCCGATGCGCACCCGGCGGTGCACACCGTGCGCCGCGCTCAGGACGACGAAGAAGCTCTGCACGCCGAGCGTCGTCTCCCGCGCATCGGCGGGCTGGACCGCCGGGCGGAAGAAGAAGCTGATGTCGCCGCGCTCGAGAACCTCGACCATCTGACGTCACCGTGGCGCACCAGGGCGCCGCGTCAACCGCGCTTCTTCTCGACGACGACGCGCCCGATCTCGAACGGGATCGGGTAGCGCCAGCCCGAGATGCGGAACGAGTCCCCGCTCACCGACTCGATGAGACCGGCCTCCCAGCGCGACGAGGTCAGAGCATCGTGCTCGCTGTCGAGCCACTTGCTGTAGTTGTCGTCGACGAGGAACACGGCCGGACTGCCGACGACGAGCTCGCTCGCCTTCTCGATCACCTTCGTCTTCAGCAGCTCCTCGAACTCGGCCTCTCGCTCGCGGAACGTCCACCACTTGTTCTCGAACGTGAACGCGGGCGTCGCGCGATAGATGTTGCCGGAGCGCAGCGTCGGGACGGCGAACCACACGCCCTCGCGCAGGCAGTGATCGAGCTTCTCGGTGCACTCGGGGCCCTTGCCCATGAAGATCGGGCCGCCGGGTCCGTGCAGGTGCCCCTCCGCGTCGCGATACGGCGGCGAGCCATCGCCGCCCCACAGCTTGCGCTCGCCGAGCGCCTTGTCCTTCTCCGACTCGGCCGCCCTCGCCGCCGCGCGGGCCGCGAGGTCGTCGGGGTCGACCGCAGATCCTGACCCCGACCCCGAGCCCGGCTCCTCGGGCTCCTCCTTGATCTTCGTCACCGACTTCCCGGAGGTCCCCGCCTTCGATTCGACGACGGGCTCCGGCTCGGGTTCCTTCTTCTTGCAGGCGACGAGCAACCCGACGACGACGAACGACAGCGCGAGCCAACGAACCATGCCCGGCATCTTACTTCAGGCGGAAGTCCGCCTTGCTCGCGGGAGCCGCCGGCTTTGCGTCGACCGCCGCTTCCTGGGACTTGAATCCGGCCTTCGACGTGCGAACCTTGTAGCTTCCCTTCGGCACCGTCTTGAACCGGTAGTTGCCCTGGGCCGTCGAGGTCGCGCGCTGGATGACCTCGCCCTTCGCGTTGACGAGCTCGACCGTCGTGTTCGATGCGAAGCCGCTTCCCGCCGCGCCATCGAGCGCGAGCTGGCCCTCGATCTCGGCGTAGTTCGCGCGCTGCGACGCCTCGGTGTCCTGCACGAACGGCGTCTCGCTCTTCTGGACGACCTTGCCCTTCGCATCGCGGAACGCGAGCTCGGCGATGTACTTGCCGCGCGGCAGCGGCTTGCCGGCGGTGTCGACGCCGGTCCACCCGAATGTCATCGCGCCCGGCGTGCCGGTCTGCTCGGTCCCGAAGACCTTGCTGCCACGCTTGTCACCGTCGGTCGCGTACACGCTCAGCTCGACCTTGCCGGTCGCCTCGAGCGCGATGTTGCGCACCGCGATCTCCGTCGTCTGCCGCGACTCGTCGAACCGCGTGCCGAGGTCGGTCAGGAACACGTTGCCCGCGTACACCTCGTACCGCCGGCGGCTCGTCTTGTTCTGCATGTTCGTCGCGACGATGTCGATCGTGTGCTTGCCCTCGCCGAGGCCTTTCGTCGTCCAGTCGTACGTCAGCGTGCTCGCGCATGCGCCCGCCAGCGGCAGGTCATCGAGGAACACCTCGACCTTCGACACACCGCCCGCCTGGTTATCGCGCGCCGTCACCGCGATCTTCATCGACGGCGCGACGTGCTGGCCGTCGACGAGCCCGTTCACCGCCACGCTCGTGACGTCCATCGACACGAGCCCGAGCACGGCCCACATGCCCTCGCCCTTCTCCGCGCCGCCCTGGTTGCTGCGATACGTGCGCCACGCGCCGTCCGGCGCCTGATGCTCGACGAGCCACTTCGTGCCGTGATCGATCGCCGACTCGCCGTCGCCATGCCCCGCGAGCCGCAGCGCGTACAACGTCTGACCGGTCGCGAGCGCATCGCTCGTCGTCCGATCGAGCCCCCACCCGCCGTCCTGGTTCTGCCGCCCGAGGAGGATCTTCTGCAGCCGCATCGCGCTCGGCTCGCCCGGTCCGACGCCCGCCGCGACCAGCCCGAGGAGCGCGAAGTTCACGTCCTGGATGTACACGTCGCTCGCGACCGTCCAGTCGCTCGAGCGCCGCGCCAGGAACTGCTCCGCCTTGCGCATCGGTGCGAGCCACTTGTCATCGGCCGTGCGTGCGAACGCCTGCCGCCACGTCTGCATCGCCTGATACGTCGTCTGCATCGTGCCGCCGGTGATCGGCAGCCGCGCGTCGTCGTCCGGAACCGAGCCATCCTGCTGCTGCAGCCCGAGCAGCTCGTCCGTGTACTGCATCAGCTCCTTCGTGTGCGACGCGTTGATCCACATGTCGTAGCGCGCCCACGCCTGGCCCTCGAACGCCGCACCGGTGACCCGCCCACCCGCGGTCACACCCATCATCAGCGCCCGCGCCATCTCGTCGACGTCCGCCATGCCGACGTCGTACTGGTGGTGCATGCCGACCGTCAGCGCCTCCATCGTCACCGCCTGCACGTGACACCCGAAGCACCGGTGCTCCTGGGTCCATTGCCTCGACGACTTCGTCAGGTACCCGAGCCCCTTCTGCGCCGCCTTGCGCGCCTCGGGATTGCCGGTCGCCTTCACGACCGTCGGCGGCTTCTTGTCGTCGCACACCAATCCCTTCGCGCCGGCCTTTGCCTTCGCGTTCACTCCCTCCGCCTTGGAAGAACATCCCGCGGCGAGCGCGAGCACACCTACACCGAGAGCACCGAGCAGCGTCAGTCTGGTCCGCATCTCACCGCCCAACGCACGACCGCGCGCCGCGATCTATACTCGCGGTCACGTGCGGTCGGCGCTGGCGATCCTTACGTTGCTGTTACTCGGTGTCGGCGCGACCCACGCCGAAACCCTGCAACTCGAGTCTCCGGCCGTTGTCGTCCTCGATTCGACCACCGGCGACGAGCTCTTTGCCCGGGCTGCCGACGAGCCGCGCCCGATCGCGTCGATGACGAAGATCTTCGTCGCGATGGTCCTGCGCACCCACGGCCTCGATCTCGTCGGCTGGACCACGATCACCGACGAGGACGCGCGTACCGCCGAGGGCGGTGCCGGCACGCGCCTCCTGCGCGGCGAGACCTTCAACAACCTCGATCTGCTCCACGCGATGCTGCTCGTCTCGGACAACCGGGTGCCGACCGCGCTTGCCCGCTCCGTCAAGATCTCGCCGCAGCAGCTCCTCGCCGAGATGAACGACCTCGCGGCCTCGCTCGGCCTCACCCACACCCACTTCGACGACGTCACCGGCATCCTCGGCAACGTCTCGACGCCGCGCGAGATGGCAATCGCGATGACGAAGACGCTCGCCGACCCCGTCCTCGCCAGGATCATGCGCACGCGCTACGCACGCATCACGTCCAGGAGCGAGGCCGTCACGATCGACTACAAGAGCACCGTCGTGCCGCTATGGACCAAGGGCCTCCAGATCCGCGGCGGCAAGACCGGCACGACCGAGGCCGCCGGCCACTGCATGCTGATCGGCGCGACGATCGCCAAGCGACCCGTCGTCATGGCGTTCCTCGGCGGCGAGACCGCGAGCTCGCGCTTCGTCGACTTCGCCAAGCTCGTCCACTGGCTCGAGCGCTGAGCCCGAGCCGTACTCACGCGGTCGTCAGCCGCGGCGCCCGGCGGGTGCGCGCGTCCCGCGCCGAGTCATCACGATCTGGAACAGCTGCTGTGCGCGCGCCCGGAACGAGCCGGCACTCGCGAGCAGATAGAACTTCCACATCCGGTAGAACTTCTCGCCGTAGCGCTCGCGCAGCGCGGGCCACGCCGCATCGAACCGCTCGAACCACGCCATGAGTGTCGGATCGTAGTCCTCGCCGATGTTGTGCATGTCCTCGGGAATGAAGATGCCCTCCATCGCCGTCACGAGCTGCGCGAGCGACGGCAGCGCCGAGTTGGGGAAGATGTGCTTGTCGAACCACGGATCCATCTGACCGCGTCCCCGGTTGCCGCCGATGGTGTGGACGAACGCGACGCCGCCGGGTGCCAGGCACCGCTCGACGAGCTCCATGTACGGCCGGTAGTTCTTCGGCCCGACGTGCTCCATGAGTCCGATCGAGACGACCGCGTCATACGTCCCGCTCGCGCTGCGATAGTCCTCGAGTCGGATGTCGACCGGCAGGTGCGCGTAGTGTTCCTTGGCGAACCGCACCTGCTCGCGCGACACCGTCAACCCGACGACCTCGACCGAGTAGTGCTCCGCCGCGTATGCCGCGAACCCGCCCCAGCCACATCCGAGATCGAGCACGCGCATGCCGGGGCGAAGGCCGACCTTCCGGCACACCAGGTCGAGCTTGGCGTCCTGAGCCTCCTCGAGCGTGCGCGCGCCGGTCGTCCACAGCGCGCACGTGTACATCATGCGTCGATCGAGCATCGCCTCGTACAGATCGTTGCCGATGTCGTAGTGATGCTGGCCATTGCCGAACGCGCGGCGCAGCGTCTGGAGGTTCAGCACCCGTGCCTTCAGCAGGTGCGGCACGATCATCCAGTTCTCGCGCAAGGCGTCGACTGCCTTGATCTGCTGCAGGCGATGGATCGTCTGGTCGAGCGCGCGGCTGTCCCACCAGCCCTCGACGTACGCGTCGCCGGCTCCGAGCGTGCCGTCGCGCAACACCCGCGACCAGACGCGCTCGTCGTGGATCGTGACATCCCATGGCTCCGATCCGCCGACGGTGATGCCGCCCGCTGCGAGCATCTCGATGCACGCGTTGCGCGCCCGCTTCGGCTCGAGACTCGATAGCAGCTTGGTCGTCGATGCTCCGTGCATGATCGGCAAGCCTACGAACCTCGAGGCCTACCGGCACGTGTCGCTTGGGGGTCAGACATGACTTCCATGACTTGCGACGGGAGTCATGCAACGGGAGTCATACAAGTCATGCCTGACCCCCGCGCTCAGACCCCCGCGCTCACTGGGCGGTGACGTCGAGCGTCTGCGTGTAGCCAGACGCGGTCGCGTGGATGCGAATCGTGCCCTGGTCGCGTGCGGCGAAGTACGCACAGCCCGACGTCGGGTCGGCCTCGGCATCGCGCAGCACCTCGCCGCCATCCATCGCGAACGACCAGGTGGCACCCGCGACGTAGCGGCCCTGGTGACGCGCGACGAAGCACAGGCGCGTTGACCCGTAGATCGAGAGCGGATAGTAGTTGCCCGATGCGTTGACGATCGTGTCGGGAGCCTCGACGGTCTCGATGTCGAGCACGGTGGCGGCGCTGCCACCGACGACGGTGAGGTCGCGATGACCGGCCGGCGCCGCCGGGACGTGGATCGTGTCCCAGCGGATCTGCGTCGCGCCCGGCAGCGTGAGTGTCAGGCTCTCGTCGACGAGGAGGTCGCTCGTGTTCGCGAGCTCCGGGTGCGGCGCACTCCACAGGCCGCCGGTCACGTCGTGCGCGCCGGGCGCCCACACGACGGTCTCGGTCTCGCTCGGGCCATCGTAGGCGTACGGCGGACGCACCTGGAGGTGGTCGATCTTCTGGGCGCCGAGGCTCGTGCGATCGTAGAGCTCGCCGTCGGGCGAGAGGAGGCGGAGGTAGTTGTAGCCGGCGCCGATGCCGCGCACGGTGATCTCGTTGCCATCCTGCTCGACGACCTCGACGCCGCGCGGGAAGCGACCGTCGACGAGACGCGAGGTATCGGTCGAATACGGCAGCTCGAACGGGACGGCGTTCGTCAGGTCGTCGGTCGGATCGAGGACCGTCACCGTCCCGGTGCCACCGATCGCGAGAGGACCCGGCAGGCCGCCGAGCTGACCGGTGATATCGGTGCCGCGGAACTCGAGGCCGAGCGGCGTGTCCTCGGAGCACTCCTCGTCCGCGTAGCAGTGCTGGTAGCGAGACGGCTGCAGGTTGGTGCAGGCGCCGAGCGCGAGCGGAACGAGTGCGGTGAGCGTCAGGAGGCGAGTCATTCGTGGTCGGACCACAGCACGTCACGCGCCATGAGGGCGATGCCCGGAGAATCAGGCCGTTACGCCGCGCGGGTGTCAGAACCTCGTCACCTCTGCCCGCGGGCCTGTCGATTCATCCGCGCTCGTGCTCGAACACGGCCTTGCGAATCGCCTGCTTGAGCTCGCGACTCGTCAGGCCCGATCCGAGCACCTGATCGAACTGGTACTCGCGCCGATCGCGCGGCGTGCCGATCGCGATCACCGGTGCGGTCCACGAGCGCGTGGCGATCAGCTGGACGTCCGCGGCCGACATGCGATCGAGATCGACGATCAGGAGATCGAGCGTCTCGGGATCGAGCGACGCGACGCTCGCGAGCGTGTCGAGCTTCAGCGCGCCCATCCACGTCATCAGCGACAGCTCCTCGACGAGCCAGCGGCGGAGCTCGTCATCAGGTGCAAACACCGCGACCCGGATCGGCTCCGGCGTGACGGCAGCGGACGTATCGATATCCTGAAGCCCCGACATCGCTGCGATCATGGCCCGCAACGCCGAGGTTGTGACGAACGTGCGAGCCGCCTCGCGATGAGTCGTCGCTCACCGTGAGAGGGATCTGCGTGTGGTTCGCGCAAACGATTCGTGAGCGCGCATGCAGATGATTCAGTCGAACTCGTCGAAGCGAGCCAGCGCGTCCTGGACCGGCGCCTTGTCCGCGCATGCCTGAAGGACGGGGAGCATCACCTCCTGCTGCTTCTTGTATTCGACCTGCATCGCGTCATCGAGCGCGGTCTTCGCCTCGGGATGCGCCGTTTCGTAGGCGCGCATGTCGACGATCAGAGTTTTGTTGTCGTCGATGAACTTGTCGATGCCGGTCGCGAGCTTCTCGCAGTCGGTGCCCGCGGACGCGAACACCTTCGTGAAGTCGCCCATGAACACGACGGCGCGAGTCTCGTAGGACGTCTCGTCGAGCGAGGTCGCCGGCGCGGCGGCTGCGGCCGCTGCACTGCCGGCGGGTGCGGCCGCTGCACCGCCCGCGGGCTCGGCCGCGGACGTTGCCGGCCTGGCGTCCTCGGACTTCTTGCACGCTCCGGCGAGGAGCAGCAGCGCTGCGATCAGGATGCGCGTCGGCATCCGCGCATCGTCCGCGATCATGGCTTGCGCGCGCGGGCGACCGCGATCCGATAGAACGCGTAGCCAGGCGTGCGCGTGTCGCTGCTGAAGTAGCGCGCGCGATAGTCGTCGGCGCCGAGGTCTTGCTCGATCTGGAGGCCGAGCGCCGCGACGAATTGCGGCAGCTCGTCGGGCACGAATCCGGTGCGCCACGGCTCGCCGAGACGCCGCACGCTGGCGACGAGCTTGTCGGCGCCGACGAAGTGAGTCGTGCCGTCGATGACGCCGCGATGGATGTACGTGAACACGATCGCCGTGTCGCGCGCGGCGTGACCGACCATGTCGAGGACGGCACCGACCGCGGACTCGTCGATGTAGTTCGTGACGCCTTCCCAGATGAACAGCGATCGCTGGTCGGAGCGCCAGCCGGCATCGGCGAGCTCGGACGGCAGGTGCTGGCGCTCGAAGTCGACCGCGACGTAGCGGATGTCCTTGCGCTTGCCCTCGACGAGCTCGAGGCGCCGCTGCTTCTCGGCCTGCGTGTCGGCGCGATCGACCTCGTAGACGCGCACGGTCGCGAGCTCCGAGAGACGATGCGCGCGCGAGTCATAGCCCGCGCCGAGGATCACGATCTGACGCGTGCCGGCGGCGACCTCGGCGCGCACGACATCGTCGATGAAGCGCGTGCGACCGATCGCGGACGTGCGAGCACCGGGCGCGCGCCAGTCGGCGTAGCGCTCGAGCAGGCCGCGCAGGCCGGGCATGTTCGCGACGCCGAGCGCGAGCGAGCGACCACCGGTGAGGAAGCTCGATGCGAGCGGATCGTGGAACAGCGGGGCACGCCGACGCTCCGTGCTCTCGAGCGCGCGGTACAGGGCGACGTATTCGGCGGTCCGGCTCGCCGGCATCCTGGTCGCGGTATCGCACGCGGCCGTCGCGCGGAACAGACGAAATGTAGAGGCGCATACAAATGCGCGGAACCCGCCAAGACGCGCGCCGATTGACCGATCCTCACGGCCGGCCGATGCACGGTTCCTGCATGATGGGACCGGATGCGCGTCCTCGGGGTGATCGCGATCGTGCTGGTCGGATGTGGTGAACCTCCGCTGGTCATGAAGCCGTTGCCCCCGCTCGCGCCACCGCAGGTGCCCGCGCGCGAGCTCGTGCTCCCTCAGGTGTTGATCGTTCCCGGCGAGCACCTGATCTGGGAGGTGCAGGCGCGTGGCTTCACGATCGGTCGCGCCGAGCTGTCGGTCGGTGATCACGAGATCACGAGCCGATTCCGCACGAGTGCACTGATCAGCGCGGTGTCTCCTGTCGAGCACGATCTGACGACGAGCTTTGCCGACGCGATCCCGCAGGAGATGACCGAGCGCATCGAGGCCGACGGCAAGGTCAGGCAATTCGTGACTCACCTCGCCGGGTCGACGACGAACTCGTTCCACACCGCGCTCAACATCATCCGCACGTGGGCGCGTCCCGATGCACCGCCCGGCTTCATTGCCGTCGTGTTCGGCAACCAGATGTATCGCCTCGATCTCCTGCAGCCGATCGCGCAGGGCGCATCGCTGCGTGTCGACGGCAAGATCGTCGGACCCGATGCCGATCCACCGATCGCGTTCTCGCTCTGGCTCGACGACATGCGTAGACCTGTTCGCATCGAGATCCGCGATGGCGACGAACGTGTGACGGCCGAGCTGATCGCCTCGTGATCGGTTCGTAGCTGTGACTCGCGTACAACACGTGTCACGCAGCGGCACACGTGGCAATCGCTCAACCGATGGACTGCCAGTGCGCAGCTCCTGCGGACTCAGTGGTTCGGCCATTGCAGATTGTGCCGCCGCACATGAGGGCCATCCGTCGTGCCGCGCTAGCGGCGATCGCCATAGGTTTGCCTGCAGTTCCCACGCTCGGCCACGCCGACGATCGCTATCCGATGATGGATCACGATCGTGCCGTCGTCTGCGCGCGCGACAAGGACGGCCAGGTGTGGCGCATCCAGTGCGATCCATCTACCAAGGTTTGCCTCTACGCCGCCGACGAGGAGCTCGACGCCGACGGCAACCGCACCAAGCCGCTCGAGCGCACGCGCGAGTGCGCGAGCGAGACCGAGTTCGATCGCGCGAAGTTCGAGGCCGAGGGCTACACGATGCTCGCCGGCCGAGCCGACGCGCCGTGGGGCTGGACGCGCGACGAGCGTGGCCGCGTGTTCCAGATCAACTTCGATCTCAAGCGCCGGCTCTACTTCGGTGTCGGCTGGACGCCGCAGAAGATCCTCGACCACCTCGATGACCCGCTCGAGATCGAGCGCTCCAAGCTCGACTTCGGTCTGTTCGTGTTCGAGCACTACACCGGCGGCAAGAACGCGACGCGCCACCGCATCCGCCTCCTCGAGGGCGAGGTCCGCGTCGAGCCGTTCTCGTCCGAGGTCGTCGTCGCCCACTACGATCTCTCGCACCGCTTCATCGATCCACTCCTGCGCATCACGACGTTCGTCGGCGAGCCGCGCCGCCACGACCTCGTCCTGAACCTCGGCCTCTGGACGGAAGCGGGCGGACTCGAAATCCACCCGACACCGACCGGCCACTCCTCGATCTGGAAGCACGCGACCGCGGAGATCACCCTCGACGTCTGGCAGTCACGCAAGCTCGACTCCTACGCGCGCATCCGCACCGGTTTCGGCCTCGAGGGCCAGCACACCGACGATGTCGGCTACCGCTCCGCGCTCACGTCGGCCTCCGCGTTCGAGCTCGACTGCGTGCTCGATCCCGCGGGCTTCCACAACCTGAAGCTCGAGGTCTCGCACGAGATGCCGCGCTACTTCTCGCCCGTCGTCAACGGCGGCCAGAAGCTCGCGCTGCGCACGAAGGCCAAGCTCCAGTACGAGGCGATCGTGCTCGCGATCAACGACCAGCCGCTCACGTTCGCGCTCGGCGCCGGCGGCGAGAAGCGCAACGACATCATGGGCGTCCCCGATCGCTGGGCGTTCGTGATGGACGCCGGCCTCCGCTTCAGCCTCTGGGCACCTCCGCGTCCTCGCTCGTAGTCGACGAGCGAGCCCATGCAGTCACGCCTTCGCCTCCCGCTCGCAGCGTGCCTCCTCGTCGCGGCAACGACGGGCGCGCGCGCCGAGTCGTGCACCGGCGTCACCGCGTCCGGCGGCAAGTTCGCGACCTGCTTCGATCCGGGCAACCGGCTCTCGATCACGGCCGGCAGCGACGGTTTCGGCGGCTCGATCGCACTCCGTCACATCGTCCACTTCGCCGACGAGCCCGACCTCGTCTGGAAGCTCGAGCACGTGTTCCTCGACGCCACGCACGCCGGCTTCACCGACACGTTCGACGGCACGCTCTACCGCGGACGCTTCGTTCGCCACGCGCGCGACGGCCACATCGTCATCCCGCTCGGCGTGCCGAAGAAGGTGTTCCTGCCGTTCGACATCGGCGCGTTCACCGAGGTCGGCCACGTCCGCTGGCGCGATGCGATGCCGGCGCGCGTCAACCTCGTCGAGGTCGCCGGCGTCGTCGACTTCGCCCGCTCGCGCGCGTTCCGTCGCATCGCGTTCGGCCCCGTCGCCCGCTGGGAGGTCGACGTCACGCGCCAGGGCTGGGACCTCGGCCAGCACATCGTCGCGCCGTTCTCGATGGGCATGGCGAACCTCCACTACGAGTCGGCGAGCGGCCGTCTCATCGGCGACCTGCGCGTCGAGGCCGGCACCGTGTGGCGCTCGATGGCCGGCTGGGAACCGGAGGCGAATGCCGAGGCAACGCTCGAGCGCGTGATGCTCGCGATCAACGATCGGCCGATCGCGCTCACGCTCGGTGCGCGCTACGAGAGCGAGACCGGGGAGGCGATCGCGAAGATCGGCGCGCGAATCGTGCTGTTCGATCGCCGCGATCCGCGTGTCAGCCGGCTCGACTGAGAGGGGTCAGACATGACTCGTATGACTCCCGTTGCAAGTCATGGAAGTCATGTCTGACCCCTGTCAATCCGCATTGCCTCGTCGCGTGACGAGGAGTGACGCGTCGAGACCGCGCGCGAGCTGCTCGCGCTCGCCATCGGTCAGGCGTGCTTCGGGATGCAGGAGCGTGTAGCTGCGCGGCGGCATCTCTCGCTCGCGGACGGTCTCGGCGGCCTCGTCGGCCTCCGAGTTGCCGCGACCCCAGTCGGAGAAGTTCAGCACGCCGCGGCCCTCGTCGACGTGGCTCTGGACGAACCACGACATCGGCGCGACGTGCGAGTACCACGGCCAGCGTGTCTGGTTCGAATGGCAGTCAAAGCAGGCGCGCTCCGCGAGCGCACGCGTTGTCGAGCTGTCCCAGCT
This sequence comes from Pseudomonadota bacterium, assembly GCA_023386455.1. Lineage (GTDB taxonomy): Bacteria > Myxococcota_A > Polyangia > Haliangiales > Haliangiaceae > JABFXX01. Next base: position 14,126 of record JAEWJO010000052.1, read on the forward strand.
CGGCTCCCGAACGACCGGCGGATTGGTGTGGTTGCGCCCGTAGGGGATGAGCTGGGCGACGAGCACCAGCGCGATCACGACAAGCGAACCGATGACGAGAATGGACTTCCAGCGACGACGAGACATGGCCGACCTCCTGTGCCTCTGTAGCTCTGCACTCGCGAGTCGATTGGCCATCGCACAGATGTGCGGTTCGCATCATTCCGATGCAGTACGGGCGACTGCAGTCCCCGCGTCGCGCGGCCCGAGGAGGTCCTCGAGGAAGAACGCGGCCAGATCGTTGCGGCCGGACAGGCCCGCCTTGCGGTACAGCGAGCGCGCCTGCTGCCTGACGGTCGTCTCGCTCACCGAACGAACCTGCGCGACCTCCTTGTGGCTCAGCCCTTTCAAGAGGAGAAGCGCGATCTCGCGCTCGGCCGGGCTCAGCTCCCATCGGGTGAGCTGCGCCTCGATCGCGGCGCCTAGCCCTGCTATGAGGACCGCCGCGTCTCGCCGCCACCGCGCTGCCTCCTCCCGAGAGACTCGCAGATCCACGGCGAGCGTCGCCGCGTGCTCGCGCAACTGTTGCGCACGACGTGCCGACCGGCGCAAGCGTATCGCGATCGCGCCGGCTGCGACAAAAGCGATCGCGGCGACGAGGAGCTCGAGCAGGACGTGCGCCAGCGTCGTGTGATCGCGGAGGTCGGTGATCACGTCGATCACTACCAGGATGGCCAGCAGCGCGAACAGCAGGCCGACCGCGCGCGACAGCGCTGGCTCGCGAACATCCGTCGGAGTCACGATCCGCAACTCCGCGTGATCGCGCGCGTCGCAGGCATCGCACGTCCGTGCGATGGACCGTCACCGGGTTCGGGGCCATGTCGAGGATCACGCTCGTACTGCAACGTCATCTGACTCGGCGTGCTTGCGCATTTCATGCCTGGAGGAATCGATGTCCGGTCCTGTCCCGTCTACTCGTCGCCTCGCCATCGCCGTCGGAGCAGCCGCTGCCTCGGCCACGGTGGCGCTCGGTGTCACGGCTGCCTCGCTCTTCGGCTGGTTCAGCCCCGCCGCCACACCAGCGGAGCCCGAGCCGGCGCCCGCGGCATCGGTGCCCGTTCCGGGCGCGGGGCAACCCGAGATCGTCCTCGTGCCGGTCACACCAAGGCCTCCGCCGCAACAGCCAGCGGTAGAGCCCGCTGGTGACGTTCAGCTCGTGTCGGACGTCGGTCGACGTGGCCGAGATCGCGACGACGACGACGACGACGATGACGACGACGACGACCGCGACGACCGCGAGGAACGCGACCACCACCACCACCACCACGGCGAGGACCACGATGACGACTGAATGTCGCCGACCGGGGCGCGAGACCCGGCTTCATACGAGCCCGCTGGAGCTGCGCCTCTACATGGTGGCGTTCCTGGCCGCCATCTACGCGATCTCGTGGCGCGCGATCGGGGGGCATTCGGCGACCGCGAGACCCGCACCCGTCGCCGCGCCCTCGCTTGCACGCGACGTCGCGCACGTCGTGTGGATCGACAGACTGCCGGTCCACATGCGACCGCCGATCGCGCTGCCCGCTGGCTGGCAGCTCGCATCGGAGGCACCGCCACCCACCGCGCTCCCCACGCGGATCCTCCCTTCGACACGTCGCCACGCGCCGCGCGTGCGTACCAGGAGCTCGTGATGTGGACGTTCCGCGCGATGAATACCGATGTCGCGGTGGCAGCACCCGAGCTGAGCGCTGTCGCCGAGCGAAAGCTCGGGGCGACGGTCGAGCGGCTCTTCACCCGGACGGAGCAGCGATTCAGTCGCTTTCTGCCGGACAGCGAGGTCGCGCAGCTGAACCGCTCCGAGGGGCCGATCACGGTCTCCGGCGAGCTCCTCGAGCTTCTACTTCGCGCGCGTGCTCATGCCGTGAACACCCGCGGCATCTTCGATCCCGCCGTCGGCGGTGCGATGCGCGCGGCGGGATACGACAGGTCCTTTGCGCCTGGCGCACTCGATCGCGATGACGTCCCCGGCACCGCACCGTCGGCGAGCGTCACGATGCTGCAGATCGACGACCGACGTCGGCGAGTGGAGCGGCCGCCGCACGTCCAGATCGATCTCGGCGGCTTCCTCAAGGGACGCACCGCCGATCGCGCCGCGGCGCTCGCGACCGGTCCCCTGTGCGTCGATGCGGGCGGCGACGCGGTGTTGCGAGGGGCATTGCCCGGCCAGTCGGGCTGGATGGTCGAGATCGAGGATCCGCGCGATGCGGCGCAGACCCTCGGGACGATCGTCGTTCGCGATCAGGCGGTCGCGACCAGTGCAACGAACCGCCGGCAGTGGCGACGAGGCACCAGGACCATGCATCACCTGATCGATCCTCGAACCGGCGCACCCTCGCAGAGCGATCTCGTGCAGGTGACCGTCCTCGCACCCACCGCGGAGATCGCGGACGTCATGGCGAAGGTCGCGTTCGTCCTCGGATCGGAGCAGGCGCCGCGCGAGCTGGAGCAACGAGGGCTGAGTGCCGTGCTGGTGTTGCAGACGGGCGCGATCCGGACCGTCGGCGCCGTGGAGCTGCACCGTGCGTAGCGCGTTGAAGGGAGTCCTCGTCGGCCTCGCCCTCCTGGCGCTGTTCGGCGCGGTTGCCACGCGCGCCGGGTGGATGGTCGCCTCACCGCCACGTCCGCACGGGACCGGCGCGTGGCTACTCTCGCGCGCCACCGGCCTCGTCGGTTACGTCGCGCTGAGCGCCAACGTGATCGTGGGCCTGCTGGTGTCGACGCGCAGCGCTGATTCCATCGTGCCTCGCGGCCAGCTCGTCGGTCTTCACGGCTGGCTCTCCCCCGTCTCGCTCGCGCTGGTCGTCGCACACGGCGGCGTTCTCCTCGCCGACAGCTACGTGCGCTTCGACCTCATCGATCTCGTCGTTCCGTTTGCATCGACGCGGTGGCCGGTTGCCATCGGCATCGGGATCCTCGCCGGCTACCTCATGCTCGTCGTCCAGCTGAGCTTCAGCCTGCGGAAGCGGATCGGGACGACCATGTGGAGACGGCTCCATTACCTGTCGTTTGTCGCGTTCGTCCTCGTGACCATCCATGCCATCGCAGCCGGGACCGATCGCGGCAGCACGTGGTTTGCGTCGCTCTATACGGCGCTGCTCCTGATGGTCGCTTCGCTCGCGGTGATCCGGATCAGACGAGCTCGGGGTCAGGCATGACTTGTATGACTCCCGTTGCAAGTCATGGAAGTCATGTCTGACCCCGTCCGCCGCCTGGACTGAGTGATCCCAACAGGAATCGAACCTGTGACCTACGGTTTAGGAAACCGTCGCTCTATCCAACTGAGCTATGGGACCGGAAGAGGCCCCACTACTTAGCACGTGTTGACCGCCCGGCGCGTACGGCCCCGCAGCCGGTCACCCCAGGCGAATCATCAGCAGGACCGTCACGAGGATGCTCGCGATCGCCGCGAACAGCAGCGGCCAGATGATGATCGGGGCGACGCGTTGCTCGGGCTGGATCTCGCCCTCGTCGTACGTGAGCCACATGTGCCTCGAGGGTGCATACCGCGGGCCCTGTCACGTTGCGTTCTCGCCGCTCGGCATGTCCCCGGCAGCCGTGATCCTGGCGGGTTGCGACGTGGCGCACGGAATGATGGACCGGAGTTGTGAGCTGGCTTTATATTTTGTCGAGCATGGAAACGGTGGGTGGCCGTTACGCGTTGGACGGAAGCCTGGGTGAGGGTGGGATGGGCCACGTCTATCGCGCCCGTCACCTGCAGCTCGGCAAGGCCTTCGCGCTGAAGATCATCGCGCCCGCGTTCGCGGCGGATCACGTGGCGCGCGAGCGGTTCAACCAGGAGGCGAAGCTCGCGAGCGAGATCTCGCACCCGAACATCGTGTCGGTCGTCGATTTCGGCGAGGACGCTCACTACGGCGCGTACATGGTGATGGAGCTCGTCGAGGGCGAGGCGCTCGTGTCACCGGGAACGCTGCCGATGACGGTGAAGCGCGCGATCGACGTGCTCGGCCAGGTCGCCGACGCGCTCGACCACATTCACAAGCGCGGCATCATTCACGGCGATGTGAAGGCCGACAACATCATGCTGACCGGCGAAGGTGCGGGCTCGACCGGAGCGCGCCGGCGCCGCGTCGTGCGCCTCCTGGACTTCGGGCTCGCGCGCCGGCCCGAGGCGATCGAGGAGAACGAGGGCGTCAGCGGCAGCCCGCACTACCTCGCGCCAGAGCGAGCGGCGGGCGGTCCACCGAGCGTGCAGAGCGACGTGTACGCGCTCGGCGTGCTCGCGTATCTGCTGCTGACGGGCACCCTGCCCTACGACGGCAGCGTCGTCGAAGTTCTCATGGCGCACATCCACAACACGCCCGAGCCGATGTCGGAGCGGCGCAAGGAGGATCTCGACGCCGCCCTCGAGAGCCTCGTGTCGCGCGCGATGGCCAAGGATCCGGCGCAGCGCCACGGCAGCGCCGCCGCGTTCAAGTACGAGCTCAACACCGTGATGGACATGCTCGACATGGGCCGTCGCCGCACGCGCGGCAGCGGCGTCATGCAGACGGAGGACGCGCGCGCGAGCGCGATCCAGCAGGCGTTCGATCGGTCGAGGGTTCCGCAGGCGCTGATCTCGCTCGACGGCTTCATCGTCGCGAGCAACCGCGCGTTCAACAAGTTCGTCAACCAGGACGACAAGGGATGCGAGGGCCTCGCGCTCGCCGACACGTCGCTGCCGGGGTTCGTGCCGGGTCTCGTGCGAGCGCTGCGTCAGGTCCACATCGACGGCAAGCCGATCGAGCGCCGCGCGAACGTGTTTCGCGGCAAGACGCGCAAGCCGCTCGAGCTGACGCTGTGGATCTCACCGCTGCCGATACCGGGACAGGAGATCCATCTGTTCGTACGCGTCCAGGAAGTCGACCCGAACCGCGACAAGAGCGGCTAAGAGTTGTCCCGCAATTCAAGTCTCAGATTGTGTAGGACCGCGACGGCGTTCAGGGTGTTCGCCACGTGGCTTCCCCGCCTCCGGTGGTCACGAAGGACGCGCCAGTCCTTG
>JAEWJO010000137.1 GCA_023386455.1 Pseudomonadota bacterium
GCTCGGCGCGCTCGAGGACCGCAAGCTCGTGATCCGCGAGGTGCTCGGCGATCGCGGGCCGTGCTCGTCGCTGCCGGATCTGTACGCCGCGGAGGCGGACTCGGCGGAGCTGCTCGCCGAGCTCGCGTCGTCGCCGGCGCGGACGTTCCCGCTCGACATCGGCGCGGCGATCCACGCGTTCGAGTCGGTGACCGGGCTCGAGCTCGCGACGCAGCAGCGTCACGCGGTAGAGGCGGCGCTGCGCGATCGTTGCGTGGTGATCACCGGTGGTCCCGGTGTCGGCAAGACGACGATCGTGAAGGCGATCGTCCACCTCGCACGACTCGGCAAGCGGCAGGTGTCGCTCGCGGCACCGACGGGGCGCGCGGCGAAGCGGCTCGGCGAGGCGACGGCGGCCGAGGCGATGACGATCCACCGGCTGCTCGAGTATCAGCCGCACGAGGGCGGCTTCCAGCGGTCGCGGGAGAATCCACTCGACGCCGACATGCTCGTCGTCGACGAGGCCTCGATGGTCGACGCGCTGCTGTTCCGGTCGGTGCTCGCGGCGCTCAGGCCGGGCGCGCAGCTCGTGCTCGTCGGCGACGTCGATCAGCTGCCATCGGTCGGCGCGGGCTCGGTCCTCGCCGACGTGATCGACTCGGGCGCGGCATCGGTGACGCGGCTGACCGAGATCTTTCGCCAGGCGGCGGCGAGCAAGATCGTCCTGTCGGCCCACCGCATCAACGCCGGCGAGCTGCCGGACCTCGAGTCGCCGCAGGGCAGCAGCAGCGACTTCTACTTCATCTCGCGCGAGGACCCGGACGCGGCGCGCGCGACGATCGTCGAGCTCGTGTCCGAGCGCATCCCCGCGCGGTTCGGGCTCGATGCGATCACCGATGTCCAGGTCCTGACGCCGATGCACCGCGGCGATCTCGGCACGACGGCGATCAATCGCGCGCTGCAGGAGAAGCTCAACCCGCCGGGGAACGCGATCGAGCTCGCGCGCGGCGACCGCGCATTCCGGAGCGGCGACAAGGTGATGCAGCTGAAGAACGACTACGACCGCAACGTGTTCAATGGCGACATCGGCGTGATCGACGCGATCGACACCGAGGCCGCTGCGCTGCGCGTCGACTTCGACGGCCGCAGCGCGATGTACGAGCGCGCCGAGCTCGACCAGCTCGTCCACGCGTACGCGGTCAGCGTGCACAAGAGCCAGGGCTCGGAGTACCCGGCGGTCGTGATCCCGCTCGTCACGCAGCACTTCATGATGCTGCAGCGCAGCCTGCTCTACACCGCCGTCACGCGCGGCAAGAAGCTCGTCGTGCTCGTCGGCAGCAAGCGCGCGGTCCAGCTCGCGGTCCGCAACGCCGATGCGAAGAAGCGCTACACGTGGCTCGCGGAGCGCGTGCGCGAGGCGATGAACCCGGAACTGACCTAGAGCGTGCGCCGCCGGAAGGTGCCATAGTCGGCGCGGGATGGGCCGGCTCGACGACATCATCGACCGCAACAAGAACCCGCGGAAGCATCGCCGCGCGATGTTCCCGATCAGCATCGGTCTGTCCCTGTTCGTGCTGTTCATCATCATCTCGATGGTCTGCACCGACCTCGGCGATTCGCCGAAGCAGGACGACGCTCCCGCGGCGACCGCACCGCCCGAGAAGGGCCGCGTGCGCGGAGTGCAGCTCCGCGTCGAGCCCGCACGCAGCGACGCCGCCGTCGCCCCACCGAGATAGTCGGGCTGCTCGCTCAGCCCGCGTACATCTCGTCCTGGACGATCGACGCGAGCTCGAACGCGCCGGTCCCCTCGCGGACGAACGTCCAGTACTCGGTGTACTGGCGCGGCGTCGTGCGCGAGCCACCGACGACGTTGTTGGTGCCGGCGCTCGTCGTGTAGTCGAGACCCTCCGCGTAGACGCGGACGACGACGAGGTCGTGCGCAGCCTCGCGGACGACCCTCGCGAGGCCGACGTGACGCACGCTCGCGGCGTCGTGATGGTTGACGAGGTGCTGGCGGCGATGCTCGTCGATCCACAGCGCGAGGTACTCGACGAGCCCGGGCGTCGCGACATCGGCGACCGCGTCGGGCGTCTGCTGGTTCCACGCGTCCGTGACGCGCGTGTAGACCGCCTTGACGTGCTCGACGAACGTGTCCCAGCCGTAGAGCCTGCCGGCCGCATCGCGCAGCTCGAGGAACGTCTCGATCGCGCTCGGGTCGGCGATCGTCGGCAGGTCGTTGCCGATCTCCGGGCCCATGCCGACGAGGTTCATGCCGCCGGCGGTGAGCTCGATGACGGTATCGAGGATCCACGCGGCTTCCTTGCGCGAGAACGTCCATCGCGACGTCACGTGGTGCGTGCCGCCGGCGATGTGGTTCGCGACGATCGCGCACGTGATCGACGACGCGGTGAGCGCGATGAAGCGCACCGAGTCGATCTGGATCCGCTCGGGCTGGCTCGATTTCGCGAGCTCGCTCCTCGCCATCTCCGAGATGCGATCGCCTGCGGCTGCGAGCCCTCCCGGTGCATGGACCGTCCTGTACAGCTCGCGCACGTTCTGCTCGAACGCGACCTGCGAGAACCCGGGGTTCAGCGCGCGCAGGACGTCCCACGGCAGGCCGTCGGCATTCGGTGGCACGGCCGGCTGGATCGTCCTGCCCTCGACGCGCCGGCCGAGGATGACGACGAGCGCGACGCAGATGCCGAGCCCGAGGATGACGCCGATCACCGTACCGGCGCCGACGTCGCCGCCGCTGCTCGAGTGCGACGAGCGGTAGATCGACGGCCGGTAGGTGCTGCCGTGGGAACCGCTGCTGAC
>JAEWJO010000198.1 GCA_023386455.1 Pseudomonadota bacterium
GGACGTACCACTGCTCCATGCTTTCGTCGGGATCCCGCAGCGGCAGGTATCAGACCGACTACGTGCCCAGCGCCATGGGCACGTTTCAGATCGGCGAGAACGGCGCGTACAGCTCGGCGTCCTATCCAGCCAAGGGCAGCGGTCAGATCTCAGCCGACGCTGGCACCGTCACTTTCAACGGCGGGCCGTACGCGGGGTTTATCGGACTCGTCGGCCGCGTGTCGTCCGGCGCGACCATTCGCTTCGGTGGGGTGCAGACACAGCCGCCGACGCCGAGCGTGCATTTCAACGACCACGTTTGCTATCGCAAGTAGCCGGCCGGGTCCTCACCGACGCGCAGGTGGTATCTCCAAAGCGAACCGTGAAGCGCTCGACAAGGCGAAGCTGCCTCCGTCGGAATCGGCTTACCGCAAGGAGCGAGAAGACGGTCACGGCTTCGCCAGGGGCCGAATTCAGGTCCAGTGCCAGCGACTTTGCGATAAGGTCGGCGAGCATGCGTGTCCTGCTAATCGCAATGATCGTCGTCACATCGGCGACGGCCGCGTTCGCGCAGTCGAATCCCGAGGCCGAGGACCTGTTCCGCCAGGGTCGACGAGCGATGGACGCAAAGAACTTCGTCGAGGCGTGCCAGGCCTTCGAAGGCAGCCAGCGCATCGAGCCGATGGTGACGACGCTCATCAATCTCGCTTACTGCCGCGAGGTGAACGGCCAGCTCGCGACGGCATGGGGCCTGTTTCTCGAGGTAGGGCGGCAGGTGCGCGACGACCCCAAGCAGGTCGCACTTCGCGATGTCGCCGCCAAGCGGGCGACGGCGGTCGAGGGGCGACTATCGCGGCTCACGATCAATGTGCCCCAGGCCAGCCGGGTCGAGGGGCTGCGCATCCTGCGTAACGGGGCCGAGGTCGATCCGGCAACCTGGAACCGTTCCTTGCCGATCGACGGTGGCACGTACGAGATCACGGCGAACGCTCCCGGCGTGCAGCCGTGGTCGTCGAAGGTGACGGTCGGCGTCGAGCGCGACTCGAAGTCGGTCGACGTGCCGCGCTTCGAGCCGGTCGTCGACACCGGGCGTGGTGTCGTCGTCGGAACAGACCGAGCGAGCAACACGAGCGAGACCAACGACGTCGGCGAACCGTCGCGCACCGGTCATCTCCGCATCCCGCTCGCGCTAGGTGGCACCGCGCTCGTCGTGGGTGCCGTCGCCGTGGTGTTCGAGCTGAAGGGGCGGAGTGCGCTCGACGACTCGCGCGACGCCTCCACGCAGGCCGAACAGGACAAGCTCTACGACGACGCCAACGGCAAGCATCACCTCGCCCAAGGTCTGGCGATCGGCGCTGGAGCCTGCGCGGTGGCTGCGGTCGTGGTGTGGATATCTGGCCGCGGCAGCTCGCGTCCAGCGACGGCCCACCTCACACCGATACTCGGCGCTAGCCACAGCGGGCTCGCGCTAGGAGGAAGCTTCTGATGCGCGGGCACATTGCTTCCTTGACCCTGCTGGCGTTCGCGTCGGCGGCACTGATCAGCTGCGATTATCCGCGACCGGCATCGCTGGGCGGTGGGGACGACGCGAACACCACGGGCGACGACGGCGGTGTCACCGATGGCCAGCCGAACGATGCGGCGGTCACCGACGGGACGCCCACGGATGCAGCAGGCTCGGTCTCGGTGGTGATGACCCCGCCGTCCGCCTCGACCACGCTCGGCACGAGCACGCGCTTCAACGTGAAGGTCACCTCGAACGGCTTTGCCGGCACGGTGAACCTGGCGGCTTCGGGCGGACCCAGCGACTGGACCAAGACCCTCCCGTCATCCGTGACGCTCACCCTTGGCCAGGTCCAGAACATCAACTTCGACGTCAATGTCGCCTCCAACGGCAGCGCGGCGACGGGAGGTGCGGCCCTCACCGTCAACGCTACGATCAGCGGCATGAGCCCGGTCGCCGATAGCTCGACGCTCACGGTTGCGAACGAGTACATCCTGCCGATCGCCAACGGAGTTGGCACGGGCAATCACTGGGGCGCACTCACCAACCTCACGCTCCGCAACGGCTCGACCTTCACGATCCGCAACGACGACAGCGTCGACCACCAGATCCACGCCCAGGCCACTATCGCCGGGCTCGTCCACCAGCCGGCGAGCATGAGCATGGGCCAGAGCTACTCCGTCGTGCTGAACAGCACCGGCACCGAAGTGATCTACTGCCACGTGCACGGTACTGGCAGCGGTCAGCTCACCATCACGTCGCAGTGATCGGAGCGAGATCGGGCCTGACCCGCTCGCAGGCACCCGCACACGGTGTTTGCAGGCTCGACGAATCGCGACCGTGATCGCATCGGCGTACCGATCTGAGAGCTGACGTGGGCGTCGGCGCAACCTGTGCAACGTTGTCCGCATCCCGGCGCCGGCGATGCGAAGTCATTGAAGCGACTAACGGGGGATGCATCGCACGCATGACACGAACGTCAGCGTGTCCGCATGCCGGACAGTCGAGCATGCGGCATCGAGGCGCCAACTGTCGTAGGCAGCGAGTAGACGATCGACATCATGACTCGCGGTGGAACCTCTGTAGTGCCCGGTCGCGTCTATCACGCCATCTCGCGATTCGTCGCGAAGGAATGGTCCATCGAATCCTCGGATGAGCGGCGCGTGTATTTGTCGCGGCTCCGAGATGCACTCGCGCGGACGGACTGGCGGTGTTTCGCGTTTGCCCTGACGAGCAGCCACATTCATCTCGGCGTCGTCGCCGCCTCGACGCCGCTCCGAGATTGGCTGCGCCCGATGCATACGACCTTCGCGCAGTGGATCAACCCGCGTCGCGAGCCCATTGGTGCCGTGTTTGTTCGCGGACCCGACGTCATCGCGTACGAGGCGGCGGGGACCGCGCAGCTCGTCAGCTGACGAGGGATCACTCCTCGATGTGCACGGCGTGCTCGTAGCCGAGGAGCGTGTCGTATTCACAACGGGAAGCCCCCGTGCAGCTCTGCGCCTCGCCGGGCTCGCTGAACGGACGGAGGATGATGTCCACGACTTTCGCGTCGTTGGGCGGAATCTCAGGGACCGTGAAGTGGATCTCGTTGCCGTTGATCGCGACGTCCTGCCCGTCCGCATATCCGACGCGGATCTCGATGTCTGACGCCACGCGTCCGACGAGGTCAGCGGGGTGCGACCAGCTCAGGATCACTCGCTCCCCCGCGCGAAACGACCAACTCGGGTGCGATTCCAGGCGGGCGACACGCGTGAGCACGCCGGGTGCAAACGTCGCCTCGATCGTGTGGTCCCCATCGTCCAGGACGAGACGACCGGGCTCGTCGGTCCCGAGCACCATCTTGGTGTCGAGATACGGCGTCATGCACATGGTCCTGTCCTCGTCGTTTCGACCGGGGTTCGCGAGATCGAGCTCTGCGCCGTTGAACGTTCCGCTCACGTCGAGGGTTGCGCACGTACCGCCGTGCGTCGCCATGAACGCTTCGGTGTCGTAGTACAGCATCGCCATGACCCAGCGGGGAGAACGCTCGTCGTCGTCGTGATCCACCTCGCGGTTGGTATCCAGATGCACACGGAGCTCGGGTAGGTCAGCGAGCGTGGCGTTCGCGGGTGGGCCGCAGGCGACGAGTGCGAGGACAAGCCCGATGGGTCGCATCGCGGTGCGGAATTGCAAGTGACACGCCAGCCCGGCGATCGAGTGGGCCGTCAGCGAGTCCGGCTACTTCTCGCCGCTCCGAGAGGAAATCCGCGAGCGAGCTGACACGCGTGTCAGAGCCTCGGCCCTCCAGCGCGCCGGAGTCGATCTCGGCCACGAGCTCGAGATGGATGTGGCGCACGGCCCGCGTGCGGTAGAACGAGTCGATGTCTCTCCAGTGGTACCCGGGCCACATGACCAAGGCGCGGCGCGAGATGGCCGCGTTGATGCCATCGCAGGACGTCGTCATCGAGGTTCTCGACGCACGGGTTCCAAAGGCGAGCTCGAATCCGGTGGTCGCCGAGATCCGCGGCGGCAAGCCGGTGATCAAGGTACTGACGAAGAGCGACCTCGCCGATCCGGAGGTCACCCGTGCGTGGGTCGTCTATCTCGAGGGCGAACCAGGCGTGAAGGCGTTTGCGTCGACCACCGAGCGTCCGCAGGTGACGCGCAAGCGGATCGCCGAGCTCTGCCGCAACCTCGCTGCGCACCGCGGGCCCGACAAGGCGGTGCGTGCACTGATCGCCGGCGTCCCGAATGTCGGCAAATCGACCCTTCTCAACACCCTGATGAATCGTGCGGTCGCCAAGGTCAGTGACAAGCCGGCGGTGACCAAGGATCAACAGGCAGTCACGCTGCCGAGCGGCATGCAGATCACCGACACGCCCGGCCTCATGTGGCCGAAGATCGAGAACGAGCCGCAAGCGTTTCGCCTCGCATTGGCGGGTTCGATCCCCGATACGGCGATCGACTACTACACGATCGCGATGTTCGGTGCGGAGCTGTTCCTCGCAAGGTATCCACAGCTCGTCGTCGCCCGGTTCAAGCTCGACACGGTCCCCGCGGATGCCGAGTCGCTACTTCGCGAGGTCGGTCGGCGGCGCGGCATCCTGCTCAAGGGTGGTGTCGTCGATCTGCACAAGGCGGCCGAGGTGCTGATCCACGAATTCCGCGAAGGCATGCTCGGTGCGATCAGCCTAGAGGCCCCACCGGTGGATACGCGGCCACTCGATCCGGCGGCGTGATCGTCTGATCGCACTGGTTGTAGACGTCCAGGAACGACTTCATCAGCTATTCGTTCGATCACTTCTCGGTGAGCGGGACGTTCTCGATATCGAGATGTTCTTCGAACGCGACCTCGAGGAACCTCGACTGGTCATCGGTGAGTCCCCTCGACGAGCGCGCGCTGACGATCATCGCCGAGGACGGCGGTCAGCGAGCAGACGCCATTTTCACGTTCATGTCTTGCGGACCCACGACATGATCGCGTGGCCAACCTCGCTTGTTCGGAGCAGCGTGTCGCGATACCCCGACATCCGGCGATCGAGGTCGCCTTCGTCTTCGTCTTCGTCTTCGTCCTCGGCTTCGTCCTCGTCTTCGTCCTCGTCTTCGTCCCGGTCCCTCGAGCGCGCGATCTCCTCGACCTCCTCGGCTACCGGTCGCAACTCCGTGCCAATGCCCCACGATGGGTAGGTGTATCCGTGACCGGTCTCGTCGAGCACGTAGTCGAAATACACCTGAGCCGCAGCCGCGCTGCTGTAGGCACCGAACCGTTCGAGCGTGCGCTCGAACAGGATCTGCGAGGCCGGAGCGCCGTCGGGAACCTCGGGCATCGTGAACAGCTGACGCGGTAGCGCAAACTCGTCTTCGCCGATAGCGAGTCCGTACAGGTCGCCGATCCCGACGTCCCCGTCCGATCCGATGACGCAGCATGCGAGCACCAGGTCGTCGAAAACCGCAGGTGGCCACCGCACTGGATCCACATTGTAGTCGGCGGCGGCCCGGTCAGCTGAGTAGTGAGGACCCTCGAGCGAGGCCCATGCACGTAGCCCTTCGAGCCCGTCCTCCTCCACGATCGTTGCTGGTGCTTCGAGCTCGATCAGACTCGCGAGCCGTTGGAGGCGATAGATCAGCGCACGCTGCGCGGTGCGAGACACCGTCGCTGCGGTTGGCAGCGGCGACGCCAGCAACTGACGGACCGCAGCGAGATCTGCAGCAGGGTGGCTCGGTAGCAAGTCTCGACACACGCGGATGAGGCGCGGGACTTCTGCGTCAAAAGGAACCTGGAACTCGTCGAACCGAAGCAGCCTGTTGCGGTGCACCTTCCACAAGGACGCGAGCGGCGCATCGTCGAAGTCTGCGATCGCCCGGCTCGCGGCGTCACCCAGGTCCAAGAGCAGCGCCGGCTCGCAGATCAGGGCGCAGTGGATTCGGTCCCCCATCCGCGGAAGCTTAGCCCTGGCGGCGCCGGAACCGTCGGGCTACCGCAAGCGGTTACCCTCCGAAAAGTCGAAACCCGCCTGAGCAGGAGGCGGGTTTCTTTCGTAGCGGGGGC
>JAEWJO010000253.1 GCA_023386455.1 Pseudomonadota bacterium
CCGGCCGCAGGCGCGGCTCCGGCCGCGGGCGCTGCTCCGGCGGCGAAGGACGCGAAGGCTCCGGCGGCGGCTGCGAAGCCGGCCGCGGCCGCTGCGCCCAAGAAGAAGTGAGCGGAACCGATCGCGCTGCGTCGTCGGAGCGCTGACTCATGTGGTTGGTCGTCGGGCTCGGCAATCCGGGCTCGAAGTACGAGCGAAACCGGCACAACGTCGGTTTCCTCGTCGTCGACGAGCTCGCCCGCAAGCACTCGCTGCCTGCGTGGAAGAGCGCCGTCAAAGGGGGCGAGGCCACGACCGGCCTCGTCACGACGGACCGCGGCCGCGAGAAGGCCGTGCTCCTGAAGCCCCAGGAGTTCATGAACCTGTCGGGCTTCGCCGTGCAGCGCGCGGCGAGGTTCTACGCGGTCGAGCCCGACCACATCCTCGTCGTCCACGACGAGATCGACCTCGACTTCGGCATCGTCCGCCTGAAGAACGGCGGCGGTCACGGCGGCCACAACGGGCTGCGGTCGATCATGGAGCAGCTCGGCGGCGGCAGCTTCGCCCGGCTGCGCATGGGCGTCGGCCGCGACCCCAACAAGCCGCCGGGCAGCAAGGACGCGGCGAGCTGGGTCCTGGCGGATTTTCCGAGCGCGCAGCGCGGTGTCCTCGACGCCGTGATCTCCGCCGGTTGCGAGGACATCGAGACGACGCTGGCGCTCGGCATCGTCCCCGCGATGAACAAGCACAACGCCCGTTCCAACCTGGCGAGTTCGTGATATAGAGCGCCGGCTCGAAACGAGCTGAAACCTCGCTCCTCCTGCCACGGAGGGGCTTCACACCCACGAGGCAACGACATGGCACGTTTGCAGTCACTGAGAGACACGCCGAACACGGCGCGCGAATACGAGACGATCTACATCCTCCGCCCGAACACCTCGAACGAGGGCGTCGCCGAGGTGAATGCCCGCATCAAGGGCATCATCGAGAGCATGGGCGGCAAGATCATCAAGGTCGACAACTGGGGCAAGCGCCGCCTCGCCTATGAAGTCGCGAAGGAGCGCAAGGGTATCTACCTGTACTGGCAGTACCTCGCGCAGCCGGGCGTCGTCGAGGAGTGCGAGCGCAACCTCCGCATGCTCGACAACGTGATCCGCTATCTCTCGACGAAGGTCGACGAGAACATCGACGTGGGCGCGCGCCCGACCGAGCTCGACGACACGTCGTTCGAGAAGGCGGCGCAGACCGCGGCCGACGAGGAGGACCTGTTCCTCTCGCGCGGCAGCGATGACGCCTCGTCGGGCGATGACGACGAAGACGAGTACAGCGATTTCACGGCGGAGTCCGGTTCGAACCCCGGCGCGACCGCCGCCCCGACCGAGGAGAAGGAGTAAGTCATGACCTCCCGTATGGACGCAGGTGTTGACGATGGTCTCGATCGCGACGGCGACGACCGCCGCGGTGGCAAGGGTGCTCGCGGCTCGACGCGCCGCAAGCTGCTCTCGGACGAGATCTTCCAGAAGATCGACTACAAGAACCCGCAGGTCCTCCGCTCGTTCGTCACGGACCGCGGAAAGATGATCCCGCGCCGCATCACCGGCGCCTCGGCGCGCCAGCAGCGCGTCATCTCGACCGCGATCCGCCGCGCGCGCATGCTCGCGCTGCTGCCGTTCTCGGTGACCGGAGACTAGTCATGGCGATGCAAATCATCCTCACGCAGGACGTCGAGAACCTCGGCAAGGCCGGCGAGCTCGTGTCCGTTCGTCCCGGCTACGGCCGCAACTACCTCGTTCCGCGCGGCTTCGCTGTCACGGCGACCGTCACGAACAAGAACCGTCTCGAGCACGAGAAGGCGGTCATCGCCCGCCGTGTCGAGAAGGAGCGCGCCAACGCCAACGAGGTCGCGACTCGCATCAACGGCATGACGCTCCAGTTCGAGCGCATGGTCGGCGAGGACGAGAAGCTCTTCGGCTCGGTCACGAGCCGCGACATCCAGGAGCAGCTCAAGAAGGCGAACGTCGACATCGACCACCGCTGGATCGATCTCGACAACTCGGTCAAGGCGCTCGGCAAGTACGAAGTTCCGGTCCGCCTGGCGGCCGGCGTCGTCGCGACGCTGAAGTTCTGGGTCGTCGGCAAGGATAAGTGAGGCCAAGGGATCGACGCGCGGTCCGCGTCCGCGAGGACCGCGCGCACCTTGGGCCGAACGTACCCGCCACGGGCAAGTAGTCCTCGTCACAGCTCGACCGAAACAGCTCGACCGAAAACGCCGTGCTCCGACGAGGAGTACGGCGTTTTTGCGTTGGCGGGCTCCGGAGTCTCAGAGGGGGATCGTAGAGTCATCCGATGGCGCGCGACAGACGGGTACTGCCGCACAACCTCGACGCCGAGGCTTCGATCCTCGGCGGCATCATCCTGCGCAACGAGGTGCTGCTGCAGCTCGAGACGCTCGAGATCGAGGACTTCTATCACCACCAGCACAAGGTGGTGTTCGAGGCGATCCGCAACCTCGAAGCCGGCGCCAAGCCGATCGACGTCGTCACGCTCGAGAACGAGATCGAGAAGAAGGGCAAGCTCGAGGCGATCGGCGGCATCGCGTTCCTCGGCGAGCTCGCGCTGCGCGTCCCGACCGTCGACAACATCCTCGCGTACACCGAGATCGTTCGCGACCACTCGCAGGCGCGCAAGCTGATCCTCGCGGCGAGCGACATCAGCGAGAAGGGCTACGAGGAGGATCTCGAGATCCGCGACTACCTCGACGACGCCGAGGCCAAGATCTTCGAGGTCACGCAGCGCAAGGACAAGTCCGGTCCCGAACCGGTGAAGTCGCTCGTCAAGAAGGTCTTCAGCTCGCTCGACGAGCGCTTCAAGTCCGACGGCGGCGTCACGGGCGTGCCGACCGGATTTGCCGACCTCGACGCCCGCACCGCCGGGTTGCAGCCGACCGAGCTCATCATCCTCGCGGCGCGGCCCGCGATGGGCAAGACGTCGTTCGCGCTGTCGCTGGCGCAGAACGCCGCGACGTCGGCCGCGTGGCCGTGCCTCGTGTTCTCGCTCGAGATGTCGTCGACCCAGCTCGCCGAACGTATGCTGTGCTCCGAGGCGCGCGTCGACTCGTCGTCGCTGCGCCGCGGCCCGCTGCAGCGCCAGGACATGACGAACCTGACGTACGCGGCCGCGACGCTGTCGAAGGCACCGATCCTCATCGACGACACCCCTGCCCTCTCGATCCGAGAGGTCCGCGCGCGCGCCCGCCGGTTCCGCTCCAACAAGGAGCTGTTCCAGGGCAAGAAGACCGGCCTCATCCTCGTCGACTACCTCCAGCTCATGCGCGGCTCGCCGCAGGCAGCGAAGGCGTCGCGCGAGCAGGAGATCAGCGAGATCTCGCGCGGCCTCAAGTCGCTCGCGAAGGAGCTCGAGTGCCCGGTGCTCGCGCTCTCGCAGCTCAATCGCTCTCTCGAGAACCGCACCGACAAGCGGCCGCAGCTCAGCGACCTTCGTGAATCCGGCGCGATCGAGCAGGACGCCGACGTGATCCTCTTCATCTATCGCGACGTCGTCTACAACAAGGAAACCGAGCACCCGAACATCGCCGAGGTGATCATCGGCAAGAACCGTCACGGTGCGACCGGCACGATCGAGACGCACTTCGAGGGCCGCTACACGCGCTTCGAGAACATGACGCAGCGCCCGGACATGCCGAACCGCGAGTGACATGACATGACGGCGCGAGGGCTGGTCGGGTTGGTCGTTGTCTTGCTCGCGGGCGTCGCGCATGCCGACACCGCGATCCACCAGGTCGGTGTCGAGGTCGCGCCGACGAAGGCCGGCGGGGACAAGTGGGACCGCGGGTTCGGCAGCGAGCCCGATCCGCAGATCGACGTCCGGATCGACGGCAAGACGATCGCGACGTGCACGACGAAGAAGGACACGCTGAAGGCCGACTGCGCCGTCGCCGACCACCACTTCGTCGGCCCGGTCGAGATCGAGCTGCGCGTCGACGACACCGATCTCGTCAACAACGACACGATCGGCGCCGCGCGCGGCCAGATCCCGTACGACTGGACCGGCACGTTCCCGCTGTCCGTCGACGGCCAGGTGACCAAGGCGTGGGTCGAGGTCATCCACGTCGAGGGCCCCGGGTTCTGGTCGAGCTTCACCGCGAAGATCGGTGCGCGCGGCCTCGGCGCGATCCTCGGCATCCTGCTCGCGCTCGTGCTCTATCGCCAGCTCGGTGCGAGGTTCCTCACGCCGCCGTCGTCACCGAAGCGCGAGGGCGGCGAGCCATCGACGAAGCGGGAGCGCCCCGGCGGCGCGAGCGACGCGACGGCCGGCGACGACACCGACGCCGACGATGGCGTCCGGTTCTGGCGCAGCCCGATCCTGCTGACGAGCGCCGGCGCGTCGATCTTCGGCATGGTGCTCGCGAACCTCCTGCGCGCACCCGGCACGCACCTCGCGCTCGCCTGCATTCCGTACGTGCTCGGCGGCTTCGCGTTCACGGCGCCGATCATCGACGCGTACAAGGTCGAGCACCTCGGTCAGAAGCGACTGCGCCTCGTGATCGCGGGAGTGATGACGATGTTCGCCGTCCCGCTGTTCGACTTCGTGAGCAACTTCTTCACCGGCATCTCGTTCATCGCGAGCCACATCGGCTGGTTTTACGTGCTCCTCATCGTGCTCGCCTGCCTGCTCTAGGGCATGCTCCGCGCATGAAGCGCATCCTGTTCGTTTTCGCGATGAGTGCGGCCGTTGCCGCGTGTGGTGGGAAGAAGTCCTCGGCGCCGACGACGCCGGCCGAGCCGGCCCCGCCGACCGAGACCGCGGCACCGACGGAGCCGGCTGCGCCCGTCGAGGAAGCCAAGCCTGCCGAGCCCGCGCCGCCGCCCGCGCC
This sequence comes from Pseudomonadota bacterium, assembly GCA_023386455.1. GTDB lineage: Bacteria > Myxococcota_A > Polyangia > Haliangiales > Haliangiaceae > JABFXX01. The sequence continues at coordinate 4,874 of JAEWJO010000253.1, forward strand.
GAAGAAGGCGACCGCGAAGCTCGAACCGACGAAGAAGACCAAGTCGAAGGTCACCGGCACGATCGAGTTCACCGAGGTCGAGGGCGGCGTCGAGGTCGTCGCGAACGTCGAGGGCCTGACGCCCGGCGACCACGGCTACCACGTCCACGAGAAGGGCGACTGCTCGGCTCCCGACGCGACGAGCGCCGGCGGCCACTTCAACCCGAACAACCACAAGCACGGCGCACCCGACGCCGAGGAGCACCACGAGGGCGACTTCGGCAACCTGACCGCCGGCAAGGACGGCAAGGCGACGAAGACGTTCACGATGAAGGGCATCACGCTCGACGAGGGCGCGACGTCGATCATCGGCAAGGGCTTCATCGTCCACGCGAAGAAGGACGACATGAAGACGCAGCCGACCGGCAACGCCGGCGATCGCGTCGCGTGTGGCGTGATCGAAGCGGCGCAATAGCGCGCGCGGGTTCGCAGCGCGCACCGCATCGAATATCATCACGTCGTGCGCGTCTCGCTTCCTGTGCTGCTGTTCGCGTTCGCGTTCGGAGCGTGTAGTGACGGCGAAGAGGTGAGTGCCCCGAAGGTGCGCCCGAGGGTCTCGCGCGAGCGACCGTCGGTCTCGGTCCAGGGCACCGCGCGCGAGCCCGAGCCGCCACCGGCGCCGACGACGCTGTCCGAGCTCGTCGACGGCGGTACGCACTGGCGGATCAAGACCGCGCACGGCCCGGTCCACGTCTGGATTCCCAGGGGCTACGACGCACGGCGCGCGGAGACGATCGTCTACGTGCACGGCTTCTACACGCACGTCGACGGCGCGTGGACGAACTACAAGCTCGCGCGCCAGTTCGCGGCGTCGGCGATCAACGCGATGTTCATCGCGCCGGAGGCGCCCGCGTCGGGCGCGGAGCCCGTGTCGTGGACCAAGCTCACCGACCTACTCGCCGCCGTCGAGGCCGGAATCGGCCGGCCCTGGCCGAGGCGGCGACTCGTCACGATCGGTCACTCCGGCGCGTGGCGCACGCTGCTCGGCTGGCTCGACGAGCCGCGGATCGACACGATCGTGCTCGTCGACGCCGCGTACGGCGAGATCGAGAAGTACAAGAACTGGATCCTCGGCGACGAGAAGCGCCGGCTGATCGACGTTGGCGACAACACGAGGGCGTGGACCGACGCGCTGCACGCGCAGCTGCCCGACACCGTCGTGCTCGAGGACTTCCCGTCGCTCGCGGAGGGGATGCCGCGCGAGCTGACGAGGGCGCGGATCGTCTACATCAAGTCCAAGATCGGCCACATGCCGCTGGTGACCGACGGCGTCGCGCTGCCGATGCTGCTGCGCATGCTGCGCGCGAAGCGGCTGGTCCGCGAGCCGCTGTCCGAGCTCCTGGCCTCGCCCTAGGGGTCCTCGTCGCGGCACGTGCGGTCAGCGGCTCGCGAACGCGACAACCGGTGGCGGAGTCTCGTAAAATGGCCCCGTGCCGAACCCTACGCCGGGGACTGTCCTGGGTGCATACCGGGTCGAGGGCCAGCTCGGTGCGGGCTCGATGGGCGAGGTGTTTCGCGGCGTCGACACCGGCCTGAACCGGCGCGTCGCGATCAAGATCCTCTCCGAGAAGCACCGCGACAGCCCGGAGCTGCGCCAGCGGTTCGTGCGCGAGGGGCGCGCGGTCGCGGCGATCAGCCATCCCAACGTCGTCCAGGTGTTCGCGACCGGCAGCTTCGACGAGCGTCCGTACATCGCGATGGAGCTGCTCGACGGCACCGACCTCGGCTCGGTCGTCGAGAAGAGCGGGCCGCTGTCGTCGGCGGAGGCCGCGCACGCGATCCTCGACGCGGCGCAGGGCCTCGCGGCCGCCGCGAAGGCAGGCCTCATCCATCGCGACGTGAAGCCGTCGAACCTCGTGCGGCTATCGAGCAGCGAGGTGAAGGTGACGGACTTCGGCCTCGCGAAGCCGGTCGATCCGGGCAGCGAGCCCGCGCTGACCGCGATGGGCGTCGTCGTCGGCACGCCCGACTACATCGCGCCGGAGCAAGCGCGCGGCGAGACGATCGACGAGCGCGTCGACATCTACGCGCTCGGAGGCACGCTCTACTTCCTCCTGACCGGCATCCCGCCGTTCCGCACCGGCAAGCCGGCCGAGGACAAGTACCTGAAGGTCGTCGCGCGGCACCTGCGCAATCCGCCGCCCGAGGCCGCGAACACGAATCCCAGCGTCGACCGCGAGCTGTCGGACATCGCGCGCCAGATGATGGCGAAGAAGGCGAACGAGCGGCCGTCGTACCAGGAGCTGATCCAGCGCCTGACGGGGCTGCTCGCGCGGCTCGATCCGGGCAGCGTGCCCGAGCTGATCGCGACGTCGCGCGAGCGCAGCCGGCCGAACTTCGCGCCGAGCGGGCCGAGCGCGTCGCTGTCGGGCGCGACGCTCGACGACGTGCCGCGCGCGAAGGCGGTGCTGCCCGCGTGGCTCGTCATGTTCTCGCTCGCGTGCATCGGGCTGTTCGTCGCCGGCCTCGTCGTCTTCCTCCAGAAGGGTGACTCGGCGGCAGCGCCCGGCGGCGGGTCGGCGCAGGGCAGCGGAAGCGCCGAACCGATCGGCAGCGCCGGCTCGGCGGCCGCGGGCAGCGGCTCGGCCGCGGCACCGGCGATCCCCGCAGGCATGTTGCTCGTCAAGAAGCCCGACGGCACGCCGTGGCTCTACGTCGATGCGAAGCCGGTCTCGCTCGCGCAGTTTCGCGCGGTGTTCGCCGACCACAAGCAGCCCGGCGGCATCGAGGAGCCGGTCGTGATGCTGAAGTACGACGAGGCGCGGTCGTACGCGCGCACGAAGGGCGGCCGGCTGCTGCGGTCCGACGAGTGGGACGCCGCGCGCGACACGCCGGGCTTTCAGGACTCGCCCGCGCTGCTCGAGTGGGTCGAGTCCCCCGAGGGCAAGCGCACCGTCCGTCAGAAGGACAAGACCGAGACCCGGGCCGACAAGGACTACAAAGACGTCACGTTCCGGATGGCCAAGGACATCTAGGGCTATAGTCGCGACGGCATGTCAGACGTCGATCGCCTCGTCGAGCTCATCACGCAGCGGGTCCAGGAGCGGCTCAAGGGATCGCCCGCGGCCAAGCTGAACGTGCTAGCGCGCGACCGCGGCGAGTGCAACGACGACTCGGCCCCCGGCGAGGACTGCGCGGAGTGCGGCTCGTGCGTCGTCCGCCGGCCGTGGTCGGTGCGCGCACTCGAGGGCGCCGGGGCGATGCGCGTCGGCGCGCCGGCCGGCGTCGGCGAGGTGCCCGCGGACCTCGGCAAGCTGATCGATCACACGCTGCTGAAGCCCGAGGCGACGCGCGACGAGGTCGTGAAGCTGTGCGAGGAGGCGCGGAAGCACCGGTTCGCGTCGGTCTGCGTGAACACGACGTGGGTGCCGCTGTGCAAGTCGCTGCTCGCCGGGACCGACGTGATGGTGTGCGCGGTCGTCGGCTTCCCGCTCGGCGCGATGTTGCCCGGCGCGAAGGCGTACGAGGCGCGCGAGGCGGTCCGCCAGGGCGCCAAAGAGATCGACATGGTGATCAACATCGGCGCGCTCAAGTCGCGCGACTACGAGACCGTGTTCGAGGACATCTGCAAGGTCGTCAAGGCGTCCGCGCCGGCGGGCGTCAAGGTCATCCTCGAGACGAGCGCGCTGACGCACGAGGAGAAGATCATCGCGACGTCGCTGTCCAAGCTCGCGGGCGCGGCGTTCGTGAAGACGTCGACGGGCTTTGGCAAGGGCGGCGCGACGGTCGAGGACATCCAGCTCATGCGGTCGCTCGTCGGTAGCGAGCTCGGCGTCAAGGCGTCGGGCGGCGTGCGCACCGCCGAGGACGCCGTGAAGATGGCGCAGGCGGGTGCGAATCGCATCGGTGCGAGCGCGTCGGTCGCGATCGTGACTGGGACTTCATCCGGCGGCAAAGCCGCCGGGGGTGACGGCAAGTCGAAGGGCTACTAGTGCTGCCGGTCCAGCTGATCCGCAAGAAGCGCGACGGCGGCGTGCTCGACGACGCCGAGCTCCGCGCGTTCATCGCCGGCGTCACCGACGGCTCGATTCCGGACTACCAGGTCGCCGCGATGCTGATGGCGATCTTCTTCCGCGGCATGGATGATCGCGAGCTCGCGACGTGGGCCGACGCGATGACGCGCTCGGGCGACGTGATCGACCTCTCGCACATCGCGCGCGCGAAGGTCGACAAGCACTCGACCGGCGGCGTCGGCGACAAGATCTCGATCCCGCTCGCGCCGGCGGTCGCCGCGTGCGGCGTCGCGGTGCCGATGGTGTCGGGGCGCGGCCTCGGCCACACCGGCGGCACGCTCGACAAGCTCGAGTCGATTCCCGGCTTCCGCGTCGACCTTCCCGTCGAGCGATTCGCGCAGCTCGTCGACGAGCTCGGCGTGTGCCTGATCGGCCAGACCGCGCGGATCGCGCCGGCCGACAAGCGGCTGTACGCGCTGCGCGACGTGACGGGCACCGTCGAGTCGCTGCCGCTGATCGCGTCGTCGATCATGAGCAAGAAACTCGCGGAGGGCATCGACGGCCTCGTGATCGACTGCAAGGTCGGCAAGGGCGCGTTCATGAAGACGGTCGAGAACGCGCGCGCGCTATGCGCGTTGATGCGCGCGATCGGCCAGCGTGCGGGGAAGCGCATCACGTGCGTGCTCACGGACATGGAGGCGCCGATCGGCCGCACGATCGGCAACAGCCTCGAGATCCGCGAGTCGATCGAGGTGCTGCGCGGCGGCGGCCCGGTCGACACCCGCGAGCTGACGAGCGTGCTCGGCGCCGAGATGCTCGTGCTCGGCGGCGTCGCGAAGGATCCCGACGAGGGACGCAAGCGAATCGACGCCGCGCTCGCCGACGGGAGCGCGCTCGAGGTGTTCCGCAAGGTCGTGGAGGCACAGGGCGGCGATCCGCGCGTGTGCGACTCGCCCGGGAGCGTGTTGCCGAAGCCGAAGCACCGCGCCGAGCTCGCGCTGAAGCCCGGCCGCATCGTCGCGATCGACTCCGAGGCGCTCGGCATCGCCGCGCTCGTGCTCGGTGCGGGACGCCGCACGAAGGAGGACGCGATCGACCCGTCGGCGGGCCTCGTGATCGATGCCTACCTCGGCGAGGTGATCGAGCCGGGCGGACCGCCGAGCGTCATGCTGCACCACAGCCTCGCGCCGGAAGATGGCAGGGTCGCCGAGGCGCGTGCGATGATCGAGAACGCCTTCGTGATCCAGCCCGCCGACCACCCCGCCCCGCCCGTCCGCGCCTCGCGCATCCTCGAGGTGATCCGATGAGCGCGCAGCCCGACGACCTCTACGACCGCGTCCAGGCGGCCGCCGCGGCGATCCGCGCGCGGACGAAGGTCGTCCCGCAGGTCGGGCTGATCCTCGGCTCGGGCCTCGGCGCCTACGCCGACAAGCTCGCCGGCGCCGACAAGATCGACTACGGCGACATCCCCGGATTCCCTCGCTCGCACGTCGTCGGCCATGCCGGCAAGCTCGTGCTCGGCGAGCGCGCGGGCGTGCGCTGCGTCGCGATGCAGGGCCGCGTGCACATGTACGAGGGCCACAGCGCGCAGACCGTGTCGTTCCCGGCCCGCGTGCTGATCGCACTCGGCGCGAAGGTCATCGTCGTCACGAACGCGGCCGGCGGCCTCAACCCGACGTGGTCGCCGGGCACGCTGATGCTGATCCGCGATCACATCGACATGCTGCGCGACCACGCGCTGCGCGGCCCCAACGACGAGCGCCTCGGCCCTCGCTTCCCCGACATGACGAAGGCGTACGCACCGGAGCTGCGCGCGCTCGTCCGGGACGTCGCGAGCGCGGAGAACATCGCGCTCGAGGAAGGCGTCTACGTCGCGATGCCCGGCCCGACGTACGAGACGCCGGCCGAGGTGCAGATGCTCCAGCGGCTCGGCGCCGACGCGACCGGCATGTCGACGGTCCCCGAGGTCGTCGTCGCGCGTCACATGGGCGCGCGTGCGATCGGCATCTCGTGCATCACGAACCAGGCCGCGGGGATCAGCGGCAACGAGCTGTCGCACGCCGAGGTCACCGAGACCGCGACTCGCGTCCGCGCGACGTTCGAGCGCCTGCTCGACGCGATCCTCGCCGGCCTCGCCGCACGCGGAGAGCTGGCATGAGCCTCCAGGCGCTCGTCGATCGCGCGACCGGCGCGCAGCTCCGCGCGTACGCGCCGTACTCGAAGTTTCGCGTCGGCTGTGCCGTGCAGATGAACGGCGAGCTGTTCGACGGCGTCAACGTCGAGAGCGCGTCGTATCCGCTGTGTGTCTGCGCCGAGCGCAACGCGATCGCCGCGGCCGTCAACGCCGGCGCGCGCGACCTCGAAGCGGTGGTCGTCTGCACCGATGCGTCGCCGCCGTCGGCGCCGTGCGGTGCGTGCCGCCAGGTCCTGCTCGAGTTCGCGCGCGAGCCCGACAAGGTCGTCGTCACCGCGATCAATCCGCAGGGCGAGTCGCGCACGTGGTCGCTGGCCCAGCTCATCCCCGACGGCTTCTCCGGTAAAGAGCTGCCCGCGTGAGCGAGGTGATCTTTCGCAACGGGACGATCCTCACGATCGACCCCGGCCACCGCGTGCTCGCCGGCGACGTCGCCACGCTCGACGGTGTGATCGTCCACGTCGGCGGCACGTACACGCCGCAGACGAGCGATTACGCGATCCTCGACTGCGCCGGCTGCGTGATCATGCCGGGCATCGTCCAGGCGCACGTCCACACGTGCCAGACGCTCGCGCGAGGCCGCGCCGACGACCTCGAGCTGCTCGACTGGCTGCGCACCGTGATCTGGCCGTACGAGGCGTCGCTCGACGAGGTCGCGATGTCCGCGTCGGCCGAGCTCGCGTGCGCGGAGCTCCTGCTCGGCGGCACGACGGCGATCCTCGACATGGGCACGGTGCATCACACCGATCAGGTGTTCGCCGCCGCCGAGCGTGCCGGCATCCGCGCCGTGATCGGCAAGGCGATGATGGACGCGAGCGATCCGCAGATCCCGGCGGGGCTGCGCGAGTCGACGCAGAGCTCGCTCGACGAGTCGGCGCGTCTCATCAAGAAGTGGCACGGCGCGGCGAACGATCGGCTGCGCTACGCGTACGCGCCTCGGTTCGTGCTGTCGTGCACCGACGAGCTGCTCCGCGAGGTCGGCGTGCAGGCAACGACGCGCGGCATCGGCATCCACACGCACGCGAGCGAGAACAAGGGCGAGGTCGCGCTCGTTCGCGAGCGGTTCGGCAAGGACAACATCGCCGTGCTCGACGAGCTCGGTCTGCTCGGCCCGCACACATGCATCGCGCATGCGATCCATCTCTCCGATGACGAGCGCGCGCTCCTCGCGGCACGTGGCGCGCACGTCTGCACGTGCCCGTCGTCGAACCTCAAGCTCGCGTCGGGCATCTGCTCGCTTCCGGAGCTGATCGCCGCGGGCGTCAACGTCGCGCTCGGCGCCGACGGCGCGCCCTGCAACAACAACCTCGACGGCTTCACCGAGCTGCGCTTCGTCGCGCTGCTCCACAAACCTCGCAGCGGCCCTCGCACGCTGCCGGCGCCCGAGGCCGTGAAGCTCGCCACGCTCGGCGGCGCGCGCGCACTCGGCCAGGGCGCGCAGATCGGTTCGCTCGAGGTCGGAAAACGAGGCGACGTCATCGCGGTCGACGTGACGCCGCTACACACACTCCCGACGGCGAGCCCCTGGTCGCAGATCGCCTACGCTGCGAAGTCCTGCGACGTCCGCCACGTCGCCGTCGACGGCACCGTCGTCGTTCGCGAAAAAACGCTCCTGACCCTCGATATCGCTAGGATTCGCGCCTCCGCCCGCGACGCGGCCGCGCGGTTGTTTCGCTAGTGGGCGCGTGCTACACCGGCGTCGCGTTCTCGTAGAGGGCGATCACGACTGCGCCCTCCGTAGCGGCCGGATGGCGTTTGTCTTCTTTTCGAAGCCGCCAGAGAGAAATGTTCGAAATGTCGAATCGTCTGTACGTCGGTAACCTCCCGTTTCACGCCACCGAGGATCTCATCTCGCAGAAGTTCGCCACCTGCGGCGAAGTTCGCGAGGTCGCGCTGATGCTCGACAGGATGACGGGTCGTTCGCGTGGTTTCTGCTTCGTCGAGATGGCGACGCAGGAAGGTGCGGAGAAGGCGCTTGCTGATCTGAATGGCCAGGACTTCGAGGGCCGTGCTCTGCGCGTCGACGTCGCGCAGGAG
>JAEWJO010000289.1 GCA_023386455.1 Pseudomonadota bacterium
AACTCACCGGCCCACGACTCGCCTCCGGACTCGACGCGATAGCGGTAGCGACTCGACGGCTCGAGGCCATCGATCGTCGCCTCGGCGAGCCGGTCTGCGCCGACCTGCTGCGTGCGCCTGCCGCCGGGGCCCTCGACGGTCAGCGTCGCCGGCTGCGGAGATTCCATCTCCCACATGACGGTGATCGACGTCGGCGCGAGGTCCTGGAGGTACGGCCCCTTCAGCATCGTCGGCTTCGCGTCGGCCACCCCGGCCGCCGCGAGCACGCACACGCACACGAGCACGCGCCTCATCGCCACGTTCGAGGATACGTAACGGTGCCGCCGGCGTGCAAGCTTCTGACCCGGCAGCTACCCGAGCCGCAGCAATCGGTTGCAGGGCGGGAGGGCGCCTACATCAGCGGTAGCGCATCGACGCGAGGGCACCGACGAGATCGCGAGCGGACTCGCGCGTGTAGCCGTAGCGGGTGATCAACGTCGCCAGCGCAGCGTCGGCGCGCGTACGAGCTTCACTCGCGAGGTGTCCCTCGTTACCGGACAGGAGCATGACGAGCTCGCTGATGCCCTTGGCGATCGTCTTCCGATGGCGCTCGTAGTAGGCGTCGCGCAGCTTGCGCAGTAGGTCGGAGAAGATCTCGGTCATCACCGGCTTCTGGCCACGGTGGTCGAGCGACCACGCGCCGATCTTCGCGATCAGGCTCTGCCGGAAGTCGTCGGCGCGGCCCGAGATCTCGAGCGTGCGCTCGACCTCGCGCATCATGCCCTCGTCCGGATCCTCGGCGCGGCCGGTCCCGACGTTGCGGACCTTCTCCTTCTTGATCGCGTGCATGACGTGAGTGACGTAGCGCTCGAACACGCGCGCGTACTCCGACTCCTCGACCAGCCCGACCGCGACGCGAACCTCGTCGTCGATGCGATCGAACAGCTTGCCCTTCGTGACGTCGGCGAGCTTCTTGTGATCGTGGTAGCCCCCCGGCTGCACGTCCTGGCGCAGGAACTCGTAGAGGCTCGCCTGCTTGCACAGCTCGACGATCTCGTCGAGCACGACGAGCGGCGACACGTACGAGTAGCGAGTCGAGCCCGCCGCGGCGAGCAGCACGGTCTGCATCTCGCGCGGCGACGCACCGACGCGGCCCTCGTAGATCGGGTACGTGTCGCTCTCGTGGAACAGGTCCTTCACGTGCGCCGCGAGCTCGCGCGCGCGATCCGGTGACAGGTCCTCGGGGACCTGCCCCGTCGTGTACAGCTCGACCTTGTCGAGCGGCGTCAGCCGGCCGATGACCTCGGCGAGCGTCGACGGGAACCGCTCGATCTGCGGCTTGCGCATGCGCGACAGCACCGCCCACAGCGCCGCGACATACGACGTGTGCGGCGCGACGTGGCGGCCGCTCGCCGCCTCGCGCAGACGCTCGCGGTACAGCATCTCCTCGTGGCGTACGTCGAGGATGAACGGTACGCGCACGAGCTCGATGCGGCCCTTGAAGCTCTGGAAGTCGGGAATCTCGCGGAACGCCGACAGGTGGATGTCGTTGCAGCTGCCGACGAACATGAGGTCGAGGAACAGCGTCGCGCTCGTCATCGACAGCGCGGCGCGCTCGACCGTCGTCAGCAGGTACTTGTAGTGCTCGAGCGGGCGCTTCAGCAGATCGTCGAACTCGATCATGCCGCGGTTCGCACCGACGACCTCGCCGCCGTACTCGTGGAGCGACACCGCCTGGAGCGATGGCGGCAGCGCCGCGAGCGAGCGGTCCGCGGTGATCTGGCGCTCGGTCGCGTCGACCGACAGCTGCGGCTCGACAGTGACCCACGCCTGGCGGTAGCGGTGCGAGACCTCGAACCGCTCGATGCGGATGTGGCGCAGCACCTGGACGTAGTCGCCCTGGTAGCTCGCGAGCAGCGCGTCGTAGATCGCGCGGTTTCGCGGCGACAGCGATCCGGTGCGCAGGTAGTCGCTGACGTGGAAGTTCACGCCGTCGAGCAGCCGGCCGATCAGCTTCTGGCGCTCCTCGAGCGGCACGAGCAGCAACGGATGATCGCGCAGCTCGTCGCCGAGGCGTGCGTCGATCTGATCGTCGGAGAGGTAGGCGAACGAGTCGAGCGTCTCGATCGCCGGCTGGCCACCGAAGCCGATGCCGCCCTTCGTCGACTTCTGCGCCGGGAAGATCCAGCTGAACCGATAGAGCGCGCCCTCCTCGAGCGTCGAGTAGTGCTCGAGGCCGCGGCCGAGGCAGCGGATGAACGTCGACTTCGCCGAGCCGTTCGGACCGTGCAGCAGGATCAGCTTGTTCGGGCGGCCGTCCTGCACGAACGTGCGGAGGATCCGGTAGACCTGGTTCTGGACCATCTCCTGGCCGAACAGACGGTCCTCGCCGCCGGCCCACGGGGCGTCGAACAGCTTGAACCGCGTCACCTCGCCCCACGGATACGCGACGTTCTCGGTGCCGTAGTGATCGAAGCAGTCGACGATGTACTGCGTCGCGCTGCGGAGCTGCCGCGTCGGCTCGGCGAACGCGAGCGCCAGGTACTCCGAGAACGACAGCACGCGCCGGTTGCGCGTGAAGTCCTCCCGCACGGACTCGTGCAGGCCGACGAGCGCCTCCTTCACCTTCGCGGGCAGCTCAGCCATGACGGAACGTTAAATCAGTTCGCGGCGACGGTGATCGTGATCGGCTGCTTCTTCGGATGGCAGCTGTCCTTTTCACAGATGCCAAACTTGAACACGCCCTTGATCTCGTACGCGCCGGCCTTCTCGGCGGTCGCCTTCACCGCGAACGCGAGGCTCTGCTCGCTGAGCGTCTGCGCGTCACCCTGCACCTTGTTGCGGCCGCCGGCGGTCAGCTCCGTCTTCGCGAGCGTCACGCCCGCGGGCGCCTCGAGCGTCAGCTTGATCGGATAGTCCGTCGCGATGTGATAGCCGGTCCCGGGCGCGAGCTTGACCGCGGCGGTCACCTCGGTGCCGGCCTTCGCCTCGCCCTTGTCGACCGTCAGCGCGCCCTCGTCCGGCTGGAGGTGGAACCGCGGATCGTCGGGTGCCTGCGCCGTCGTCTGGACCGCGCTCTCGGCACCGCCGACGGCAGTCGGGCCGCCTTCCTTGGTGCCCGGCACCTCGATCCGCTCCTCGCCGCTCGGCGTGGTCGGCTTCTCCTTGTCCTGATTACTCGCAGACTTCCCGCAGGCGGAGATCATCACGAGCGCGACTGCAGCTGCCCGAAGCATGTCGGGTAGCATAGCGGATCTCGGCGGTTACGCCACAGACCGCTCCTCTCGCTCTGCTCGTTCCGGGGTCGAAAGTGGTACGCTGGCGACGCCGGTGAGAAGGGCTCAGCAGCTCGGCCGTTACCACTTGCTCGATCGCATCGCGTTCGGTGGCATGGCCGAGATCTATCGAGCGAAGACGTTCGACGCCAACGGCACGCCCCATCTCGTCGCCGTGAAGCGCGTGCTCGCGCACCTCGCCGAGGACGACGACTTCATCCAGATGCTCGTCGACGAGGCCAAGATCGCGAGCGTGCTCCGTCACCAGAGCATCGCGCGCGTCTACGAGTTCGCGCGCGCGCACGGCGAGTACTTCATCGCGATGGAGCATGTCGACGGCAAGGACATGCGCACCGTCCTCGAGCGATGCCGCGCGAAGAAGAAGCCGATCCCGCCCGAGCACGCCGCGTATATCTCGGCCGAGGTCGGCGCCGCGCTCCACGCCGCGCACTCCGCGGTCGATTCGCGCGGTCGCCCGCTCCGCATCATCCACCGCGACGTCTCGCCGTCGAATATCATCTGCAGCTACGCCGGCGAGGTGAAGCTGTGCGACTTCGGCATCGCGAAGGCGACCCTGTCGCGCGTGACGACGAAGACCGGCGTCATCAAGGGCAAGGTCAAGTACATGAGCCCCGAGCAGGCGCTCGGTCGCAAGCTCGATCACCGCAGCGACGTGTTCTCGCTCGGCAGCTGTCTCTACGAGATGCTGACGCGCATCCCGCCGTTCACGGCGACGAACGAGATGGACCTGCTCATCAAGGTCCGCGACGCGAAGTACCGCGCGGTCAGCGAGCTGCAGCCGGGCATCCCGCCCGAGCTCGAGGCGATCACCGACAAGTGCCTGACGCGCAGCCGCGCGAATCGCTATCAGACCGCCGCGGAGGCCGAGGGCGACCTCCGCGCGTTCCTCCGCAAGTTCATGCCGAACTACTCGCGGAGCCACCTCGGTCGGTTCATCCGCAAGATGTTCGCGCAGGAGATCGAGCGCGAGCTGCGGATGCTCGAGGAGTTCGTCATGACGGACTCGCCGAGCGACGACGTCGGCGAGAGCCTCATGGTGCGCGACGAGGACTTCGAGCCGCCCGAGGTCCCGTTCCAGCCAAAGCCGACGAGCGTGTCGGTCGCGGCGCTGCCGAACGACTTCTCCGGCGACTCGAACTTCACGACGATGCCGAAGGTCGACGAGCACGACGAGCACGACGAGCGCGTCGTCGACGACGAGGACATCCACGTCCAGCCGACGATGATCCTCGACGGCCGCGGCCGCAGCGCGATGCCGCAGGTGCCGTCGAGCCGGCAGCGAACGAACGCGAACCGCCGGACGCCGCCGCCGCCGCCGGGCACGCGCCGGCCGTCGAGCAAGCCCTCCTTCGACGAGGACCTGCACGCGGCGCCGACGATGATCATCGATATCAATCGCGTCCGTCGCCGGCGCGGCTGATCAGCGAAGCTCGATCGACAGGCTGAGGATCTCGTCGCCGGGACGCACGGTCGCGTGAGTCGAGCCGCTCACGTCGCCGAGCTCCGCGCCGATGATCAGGTCGCCGGTCGGGCAGTCGTGGATCCGGAACTCGCCCTGCGCGTCGGCGTCGGCCTCGACCGGCTCGCCGCTGCCATCGACGCGACGGACCGTGATGTGCGCACGCGCCATGCGCTGGCCGCGGCGGTCGCGCACCGTGCCGCCGACGACCGCGCCACGCGCGAGCTCGATGCGGATGTCGCGCACGCTCGTCTGGCCGGGCGCGCGCGCCGCCGGGACCTCGACGTCGCGCGACAGCGGCAAAAAGCCCGGGATGCGAACGACGATCTTCCACGCGCCGGGGCGCAGCGGGCCGAGCTTCCACAGCCCCTTGTCGCCGGTCGAGGCCTCGGCGGTGTCGCCGCCGGGACCTCGCGCATCGATCGTCATCCCCGCGAGCGGGCGGCCGCTCGCGGCCTCGAGCAGGACGCCCTCGACCTGGCCGCCGAGCGAGAGCCGGAGCCGCGCGCGCTCGCCGGTGGTCGACGCGACGCCGTTCTGATCGGAGGACGGATACGACGGATGCGTGATGCGAACGCGCAGCGCGCCGCGCGGCAGACCGTCGATCGAGAACGTGCCGTCCGCCGCGCTGATCGCCTGGCGTCCCTGCCCGGCTCCGCCGATCACCTCGAGCTGCGCGCCCGCGATCGCGGCGCCGCCGGCGTCGTCGAGCGTGCCGGCGAAGATCGCGTCGGCGACCTCGAGCACGAGGTCCTCGCGGCGCTCGGCGGCGGTGCGGCCCTTCGCGAGCGGCAGCTCGAGCGTGCGTCGCGCCTCGACGTGACCGTAGGCGCTCGCGACGAGCTGCACCTTGCCCGTCACCGGACCGTGCCGGTACCGGCCATCGTCGTCGGTGAAGCCATCGATCGGTGCGCCGAGATCGGGCTTCGCGCTGCCCTGCGCACCGGTGCCGGGCGCGCCGCGCGGATCGGTCACCTTGCCGAACACGAACGTGCCGGGTGTGAGGACGATGTCGACCCCGGTGATGACCTGACCCGCCGCGATCGAGACCTCGCGCGAGCGCGCCTCCGCGAAGCCACCGCTGGACGCGAGCATCGACAGCTTGCCCCTCGCGAGGCCGCGAATGCGATAGCGGCCGTCGCGGCCGGTCGTCCAGATCGATGCGCGATCGGCATCGACGGCCAGCGGCGGCGGTTCACCGGCGAGCTGCGCGACCGGTGTCGTCGGATCGATGACCGACGCGGGGCGCGCCGCGATCGCGCCCGGCGGTGGGATCGGCGGAATCGGGCCGACCATCACGCCGAGCTCGCCGCGCGCGATGAACTGCGGATCGCCGGTGAACGAGCTGACCTCGGTGAGCGGCGCCGCGGTGCGGCCGGAGAACCGGCGCAGCTGATCCTGCTCGACGAGCGCGCTGATCTCGACGGGATTCGCGCCCGCGGTCAGCGCGCGAACGGTCGCGCCCTCGACGGGCTTGCCGTCGCCGTCGAGCACGCGTCCCTCGACGGTCCCGCCGGGTGCGAGCGCGAGCTCGGGGATGCCCTTGCCGGCCTCGAGCTCGACGCCGCCGGGCGAGAGATAGCCGGGCGCGAACGCGTCCGCGATCCAGCGGCCGTTCGGCACGCCCTCGATCATGAACGAGCCGTCGACGCCGGAGCGCGCGTAGCGCGGTGCCTGATCGTCGCCGACGGGCCGTAGCTCGATCGCGGCGACGAGGCCGGTGCCCTCCTCGCGATCGATCACGCGACCGACGACGTTCTGCGCCGCCTCGAGGCGGAGATCGACGGGGGCGAACGGCCCCGCCCCGAGGCGTGCGACTCGCACCGCACGCGCCGCGAGCGCGCCGCGATACGCGTAGACCTGGTAGCGACCCTCGGGCAGGTTCGGCACGGCGAAGCCGCCGGTCGAGTCGGTCTTCGTCTCGAGCGTGCCGCCGATCGCGTCGCCGCGGATCCCGACGGTCGCGGCGGCGACGGGACGGCCGCCGTCGGTGACCGTGCCGGCGATGGCGACCTGACGTGCGACGACGATGCGGAGGTCGTCCGATGGCACCGGAATCATCCGCAGCTCGGCGGCGAGGAGCCCGGTGCCGGTGACGCGGAGCCGGAACCGCCCGGCCTCGAGGCCAGCGATGAGGAAGCGCCCGTCTGGTCCGGTCGGGCTTCCGATCGCGACGCCCGCGTCGGTGGACGCGCTCGCGCCGGCATCGCGTGGAGCCGCCGGCAGCGCGCGATCGGCGATCGCCTCCGGCTCGGCCACGAGCTCGGCGCCGGCGACCGGGATGCCCGCAC